>JBMOJB010000086.1:0-14708 GCA_049316985.1 Saprospiraceae bacterium
GCCCGAATTAATACCGAGAAAGGCGGTGGAATTCTTTGCTTCTATCGCAACAACAGTTTGGAAACTAAGCGTACTTTCCCAATTATCTGGGTGGACGAAAACCAAACTTACTCTATTTTCTCGCCAGCATTGAAGAAAGTTATTGGTACATACACTGGTAAACAGCTGAAAGAGAATGGACTAACCATTGAGATTAAGCAAATAAACACGGCAGAAGTTTTGGGTATTGAGCGAGTTAATAAATAATTGAGCTTTCTCTATTTTTGATTCTATTCGCATTTAATTAATAATGAAACACCTCAAATTATGACTAAAAGAGAAGTTGTAAAAATGGTATTGGATGGTCAAAAGCCACCGTATGTACCATGGTCATTCAAATTCACCGAAGAACCTAAATTAATGTTACAAAAACATTATGGAGTGGATGATTTAGATGAAGTGCTTGGTAACCATATTCTTCAATTGGGTAGCGATATTGGATTCTTTGAAGATTTAGGGAATGACCAGTTTCAAGATGTATTTAAAGTTATTTGGGACCGAAGCATTGACAAAGATATTGGCGATGCCAAAGGAATTGTGTTGCCTGAACCCATACTTGAAGGGTATGAATTCCCAAATCCGCTTGATCCCAGATTTTTTGCAAACATAGAATCAGAGATCAATAAAAAACCGGATATGTTTCGCGTGTTCCAGATTGGTTTCTCGTTGTACGAAAGAGCTTGGACAATGCGTGGGATGACAACCCTTTTGACGGATTTTTATATGAATCCTGAATTTGTTCATGAATTGATGGGCAAAATATGTGATTACAATATTGCTCAAGTGGACAAAGCACTGGAATATGATATTGATGCTGTCTATTTTGGCGATGATTGGGGACAACAACGAGAGTTGATTATGGGGTACGATCTATGGAGAGAATTCATTTACCCTTATTTGAAAAGAATGTACCAACATGTGCGTAAATCAGGTAAATATGTGATGATACACTCCTGCGGCGATGTAGATGAACTCTTTGATGACCTCGTGGGTATAGGGTTGAATTGTTTTAACCCTTTTCAGCCGGAAGTGATGGATGTTTTCGACATTTTACCCAGATACAGAGATCGTCTGGCTTTCCATGGTGGACTTTCAATACAAAAGACACTTCCTTATGGTACAGTAGAAGAGGTAATTGAAGCATCTGAAAAGTTACTCGATTTAGGTAAAGAGGGTGGTTATATTTTCTCTCCTTCACATTCTGTTGAAGGCGATACCTCACTCGAAAATATGCTGGCATTTATTCAGGTAGCACAAAATCAAACAAATTAATTATACAAAATTTTAATAATATGAACCAGTTATTAGAAAAAATTCTTGAAGTAGTTGAATTGGGTAAAGCAGATCAAAAATCACCTTTCCCACCACAATTGAAAGGTCAGGATGGTGCAATGGAACTTACAATTAGAGCCATAGAAGAAGGTGTAAGTCCAAAAGAAATTCTTGAAAATGCTTTAATTCCCGCAATGGATATAGTAGGAAAGAAATTTTCTGAAAATAAAATTTTTGTGCCACAGATGCTTATGTCGGCTAGAGCAATGGGGTCAGCCATGCTTCAACTAAAGCCATTTTTTGCTTCAGGCGAAATTAAAACAAAAGGCACATTCATAATTGGTACTGTCAAAGGTGACTTGCATGATATTGGTAAAAATCTGGTTTCTATGATGGTCGAGGGTTCAGGTTGGTCTGTCATTGATTTGGGTGTAGATGTTACTTCAGAACGCTATTTGGATGCTTTAAAAGCAAATCCGGGAGCAGTAGTAGCTCTTTCAGCCCTTCTTACAACCACCATGGTAAATATGGGTGAGATAGTTTCTGAAATCAAAAAAGAACTCCCCGATGCAAAAGTATTTATTGGAGGAGCACCTGTGAACAGCGAATTTTGCCAAAAAATAGGAGCAGATTTTTATGCACCCGATCCGCAAGGCGTAGTTGAATTTCTGAATAAATTGGCATCGTAAGATCTCTTTTTACCATTCAGTAATGTGTGGTTCAATATTCACTTTATCAGTAATCAGTCTCGAAAAATAACAATATGAATAAATTCAATAAGATTTACATTTTTGGTATTTCAATGGTTTCTGCCATGGGTGGTTTGCTATTTGGTTACGATTGGGTTGTAATAGGAGGTGCAAAACCTTTCTATGAACGTTTTTTTGATATTGCATCGTCTGCCGATTTACAAGCATGGGCTATGAGTTGTGCGTTGATTGGTTGTATAGTTGGTGCTATGATTTCTGGTGTAGTTAGTGATAAAATTGGACGCAAATGGCCGCTTTTGGTATCAGCACTTCTTTTTACAATTGCTTCAATTGGAACTGGTGCAGCGTCATCTTATTTTGTCTTTGTTATTTTCAGAGTGATTGGTGGTGTAGGTATTGGATTGGCTTCAGCACTCTCGCCCATGTATATTGCTGAAGTAGCTCCATCTCATTTACGCGGACGATTTGTTTCTTTGAATCAAATGACAATTGTAATTGGCATTTTAGCAGCTCAGGTAATTAATCTATTGATTGCTCAAAAAGTCCCTTTAGGTGCAACTGATGAATTTATTCGTGCGTCATGGAATGGCCAGATTGGCTGGCGATGGATGTTCTACGCTTGTGCTTTCCCTGCAGGAGCTTTCTTTTTGCTTACTTTTTTCTTACCCGAGAGCCCGCGCTGGCTTATAAAGGCGGGCAAAGCTGAAAAAGCATTCCCAACTTTGAGCAAAATTGGTGGCGAAATTTATGCCCGTCAGGAAATGGCAAATATCCAGACAACATTGGACGATGTTTCTGAAAAGGTTGATTATAATGCTATTTTTAATCCAAAATACAGAGCAATTCTCATAATTGGAATTGTTTTAGCTGTTTTCCAACAATGGTGTGGGATTAATACAGTATTTAATTATGCCGAAGAAATTTTTACTGCTGCCGGTTACGGCGTAAGCGATACCTTATTCAATATAGTGATTACCGGAAGTGTAAATCTGATTTTCACCTTGGTAGCTATGTTTACTGTGGATAATTGGGGGCGCAAAAAGCTAATGGTATTCGGATCAATTGGTTTAGCTCTAACTTATATTTTACTTGGCAGTGCATTTTATTTCCAGTTAAAAGGAATTGCCGTACTCTCTTTGGTTATAATCGCCATCGGAATTTACGCCATGTCATTAGCTCCAATTACGTGGGTTATTCTTTCCGAAATTTTCCCGAATCGTATTCGAGGAGCGGCTATGGCATTATCAACTTTCGGATTATGGATAGCCTGTTTTATACTTACTTATACTTTCCCATTGCTAAATAAAGGGTTGGGTGCAGCAGGAACTTTCTGGGTTTATGCCGGGATTTGTTTAGCAGGCTTTGCATTTATAATGCTTAAATTACCCGAAACAAAAGGGAAATCATTGGAGGAAATTGAAAAAGAATTTGTAAAATAAATTTCAATAAAGAATATGAGTGTAAATGCATGGCATGAGGATGTTATCATCCCTACTTACGAAATTGGCAAAGCAGAAAAAAACCCTATTTTCCTCGAAAAAAGAGTATATCAGGGAAGTAGCGGTGTTGTATATCCCTATCCGGTTGTTGAAAAAATAGAAGATGAAAAAACGGATAAGATTTATCACGCTGTATTCCTTGAAAATGAATATATTAAAGTGATGATCTTGCCTGAATTGGGCGGTCGTGTGCAAATGGCTTACGATAAGATAAAGCAACGCCATTTTATCTATTACAATCAGGTAATTAAACCTGCCTTAGTGGGTCTAACGGGTCCATGGATTTCGGGTGGTATTGAATTTAACTGGCCACAACACCATCGTCCGAGTACATTTTTACCCATTGATCATACCATTGAGAACAATGCTGATGGAAGCATAACCGTTTGGGTAAGTGAAAATGAAAAGATGTTTCATCAAAAAGGTATGGCTGGTTTTACGTTGCATCCGGGCAAAGCATATTTAGAAATTAAAGGAAAACTCTATAACCCGACACCTGTTCCACAGACTTTCTTATGGTGGGCAAATCCAGCTGTGGCTGTGAATGAGTATTATCAATCTGTTTTTCCACCTGATGTTCATGCTGTTTTTGACCATGGGAAACGCGATGTATCTACTTTTCCGATAGCAACAGGAACGTATTATAAAATCGATTATTCTGCAGGAGTTGATATTTCGAATTATAAAAATATCCCAGTTCCGACATCTTATATGGCAATCAACTCCGAATTTAACTTCGTAGGTGGTTACGAAAATGACACGCAAGCAGGAGTTCTTCACGTGGCGAATCATCATATTTCTCCAGGAAAAAAACAATGGACATGGGGAAATGGCGATTTCGGGAAAGCGTGGGACAGAAATCTGACCGATGAAGATGGACCTTATATTGAACTGATGGCCGGTGTATTTACGGACAATCAACCTGATTTCAGTTGGTTACAGCCTTATGAGGAAAAAACATTTACACAATACTTTTTGCCTTATCGCGAGCTTGGAGTTGTGAAAAATGCTTCACAAGATCTATTGCTGAATTTGGATAAAGTAGGCGACAAGGTGATTGTTAAAGTTTTTGCAACAAGTTTGCAAAAAAATGCACGAGTTGTTTTGGAAGGTTTTCTTGATGAGACCTTGAACTTAAGTCCTGAACAGGTATTTGAACGTGAACTACAAGTCGGTAATGTAAGTTTGGAAGATTTGCAATTAATTGTTTATTCCTTTACAGGACGTGAATTACTTGCAATAAGAAATGAGAAACAGGAACGCCCCGAAGCCCAAACTGCGAAAGCCGCACTTTCGCCCGAAGAAACTGCGAGCTGTGAGGACCTCTACCTTACAGGTTTACATCTCGAGCAATACCGTCATGCAACCTACAATGCAACGGATTATTACCTTGAAGCATTGCGCCGTGACCCAAGCGATGTACGGAACAACAATGCCATGGGATTGTGGCTGCTGAAACGATGTGGATTTGCTGAGTCAGAAAAGTATTTCAGAAAAGCCATTGAAACTCAATTACAACGAAATCCAAACCCTTACGATGGAGAACCTCGCTACAACCTTGGCTTGACACTTCAATATCAGGGTAAAAACAAAGAGGCTTATGATGCTTTCTATAAATCATGCTGGAATGCTGCGTTTCAGGATGCTGGATTTTTTGGTTGTGCACAGATTTCTTGTATCAATAAAAATTTTGATGACGCACTTTACGAAATTGAAAAATCATTGATTCGCAACTGGCATAATCACAAAGCCCGTGTCTTAAAAACTGCTATTTTGCGGAAACAAGGTCGTAAAGATGACGCATTGATTTTGATTCAGGATTCATTGAAAATTGATTTATTTAACTTTGGCTGCAGATTTGAAAAATATTTATTGACAGAAGATACTACAGATTTGGCAAAAATGCACGAATTAATGCGTGGCGAAATTCATAATTATGAGATAGTTGCACTAGATTATATTGCTGCTGGAATGTATGACGAAGCAGTTCAACTTTTGGAAGAAGGAGTCAACGTTTGTCAAACTACACCAATGACTTATTATTATATGGGGTGGGCGTTGAGTTTGGCTGAAAAATCTGCCAAGGTTGCTTTCGAAAATGCAGCGACACATGCACCTGAATGCTGTTTTCCTAATCGTCTGGAAGCAATTCTAGCATTGGAATGTGCCCAAAAAGTAAATCCAACTGATGCAAAAGCGCCATATTACCTTGGAAATCTTTGGTACGACAAGCGTCAGTATCCTGAAGCTATAGCTTGTTGGGAAAAATCGTTCGAAATTGATAATACTTTTCCGACTGTATTGAGAAATCTCTCGTTGGCTTACTTCAATAAACTAAATCAGGAAGATAAAGCGGTGGAAATGCTGGAAAAAGCGTTTGCACTCGACAGTACCGATGCTCGAATACTTATGGAGTTAGATCAGCTCTACAAGCGAATTTGCCGCCCTCATTCAGAAAGGTTATCCTTTTTAGAACAAAATTTTGAGTTGGTTAAACAACGTGATGATGTGTATCTAGAATACGCTACACTATGTAATCAAATTGGATATTATACTAAAGCCAAGGAGTTGATTGACAACCGTCGATTTCATCCATGGGAGGGAGGTGAAGGAAAAGTTCCGGCGCAATATCAACTGTGTAGAGTAGAATTGGCTAAAGAATGTATCAATAAAAAAGATTATTCCGGAGCTATTGAGTTGTTGTGTGAATGTCTTGAATATCCGTATAATTTGGGCGAAGGGAAATTATATGGTGCTCAGGAAAATGATTTCCATTACTGGTTAGGATGTGCCTACGATGGAATGAGTCTTATCGAAGAGGCACAGAAGAATTGGAACTTGGCCAAAGAAGGAAATACTGAACCTGCAGCTGCCATTTTCTATAATGATCAAAAACCCGACAAAATATTATATCAGGGATTGGCATTGCTAAAACTGGGTCGTAATGAAGAAGCTTGTTTGCGCTTCAACAAACTGATTAATTTTGGGGAAAAGCACTTGGAAAAGGAAATTAAGCTTGATTATTTTGCAGTTTCTTTACCTGACTTACTTATATGGGAAGATGATTTGACTTATCGTAACATAGTTCATTGTCATTATATGATTGGATTAGGATATCTTGGATTAGGTGAAATTGAAAAAGCAACAATTAATTTAGCAAGAGCATCTGAAATGGATATTAACCATCAAGGTGTTCAAATGCACAAAGCATTCCTAAATGATATTTGTAACTGATCAAAAAAGTGGCTCATGGAAATTTCAAAAAAAATATTTGGAGAATTAAATGGGCAAAATGAAATTTTCTTATTTACAATTAGCCATGAATCTGGAGCTTACATTGAATTATCGAATTATGGTGCTACTTGGATATCAGCAGTTGTACCCGACAAATTTGGAAAGTTGTCTGATGTGTTATTAGGTTACAAAGACTTTAGTGGTTATTTGTTGGATACCAATTATATGGGTAGCACAATAGGTCGATTTGCAAACAGAATAAAAAATGCCAGTTTTTCAATTGAAGATGAAACATATTACCTAGAAAAAAATGATGGGGAAAATTCCAACCACAGTGGTTCTGGTGGATTTCATTCTAAAATATTTAATTATGAAATTAAAGAAACTGAGATAATATTTTCTCTTCTAAGCTTAGATGGAGAAGGTGGTTTTCCTGGGAACGTAAATCTGAAAATAAGTTATTCGTTCTCCCATGATCTGAAAGTACGTATTAAATATAGTGCAACAACTGATAAAACCACGTTTTTAAATATAACAAATCATGCTTACTTTAATCTTTCATATTCAGAGAATATCCTTCACCATCAATTATACATACCATCAGAGTTTATTCTTGAAACCAATCAAAACTTTATTCCAACTGGGAATTATCTGCCAGTCAAATCTACTGTTTTTGATTTCACGAGATTCAAACAAATTGGAGCTGATATAAATAAACCCATTGATGAATTACTTTGGAATAAAGGGTATAATCATTGTTATCCTATTCATAAAAATGATAAAGAATTGACATTGAGCGCAATTTTATTTGACGAATTATCGGGGCGTATTTTGAAATTATATAGCACTTTACCATCTGTGTTAATATATACATCCGGTTTCTTAAGTTCAGAGACACAAGGAAAATTTGGAAAGAAATACAATCCCTCCGAAGGTATTTGTTTAGAGGTTCAGTATTTCCCAGATTCTCCAAATCAACCTAACTTTCCATCATGTTTGTTGCATAAAGATGAAATTTATGACCATTGTATTGAATACCATTTTGGAAATAGCTAGTCTCGAAAAATTTATTCGCATCTATTGAAATCGACCATACCAAATTAAATAAGAAAAGACAAAAAGATGACAGCACGAGAGCGACTTATTAAAACCCTAAACCACGAAACACCCGACCGTTTGTGTGTTGACATGGGAGCAGGTGGGCAGACAGGAATTGGCGCATCTGCCCTTCACCGTCTGAATCAAGCACTGTTGCCCGGATATAACCAAAACGTTAAGATTATTGAACCCTATCAGATGTTGGGTGGGGTGGAAGAACCGCTACGTGATAAGTTACAGTTAGATGTCGTTGGTATTCACGGTCTTAATACTTTGTTCGGAATCAAGAATGAGAATTGGAAACCTTTTCGAATGCCTGATGGTACAGAGGTATTGGTACCAGGGGAGTTCAATTATACAAGGGACGAAAATGGTGCGTATCTGATCTATCCCGAAGGCGATCTTTCTGCTCCGCCAAGTGCTAAAATGCCCGATTCAGGGTACTTCTTCGATGCTATAACAAGGCAGGAATCAATCATTGAAGATAAGTTAGACCCGCAGGACAATGCCAGTGATTTTGGAATTTTATCCGAAAAAGAGCTGGATTATTATGCACGGACTACCCGAAAGTATTACGAAGAAACAGACTATGGTATATATGTTACTCTCCCCGGAATGGCATTTGGAGATGTTGCTCTCGTACCTGCGTCTTGGCGAAAGCAAACAAAAGGAATACGTGACATTCAGGAATGGTACATGTCGCTATTGATGCGACCCGATTACATTTATCAGGTATTCGAAAAGCAATGCGAAATTGCCCTCAAGAATGTAGAACTAATGGCTAAAGCTATTGGTCATCATGCTCAAGTGGTTTTCGTTAGTGGAACAGATTTCGGAACCCAGAACAGCCTTTTTATCGACAAAGAAACTTACCGCTCTTTGTTTAAGCCTTTCCAAAAAGCCATCAACGATAAGATACACGAACTGACAGATTGGAAAATTTTCATCCACAGTTGTGGTGCAATTTACGATCTTATTCCTGATTTGATTGAAGCAGGATTCGATGTGCTAAACCCCGTGCAGGTATCAGCAAATGGGATGGACGCTAAAAGTTTGAAGCAAGAGTTCGGTCAAGACCTCGTGTTTTGGGGAGGTGGAGTTGATACCCAAAAAACATTGCCATTTGGGACTCCTGATGAAATTTACCGAGAAGTTCGGGAGCGGATTGATATTTTTAGCGAGGGAGGCGGATTTGTATTCAATACGATCCACAACATTCAAAGTAATGTACCTACAGAAAACATTCTGGCTATGTTCAGGGCAGTAAACGATGCACGTGGAATTAACTCAGATTTTTGATATGAACCAAGAAATAAAATATAACTACAAATACATTTGGCTGATATCACTTGTAGCAGCCATGGGTGGTTTCTTGTTCGGTTACGACTGGGTGGTGATTGGTGGAGCGAAGCCATTTTATGAGCCGTTTTTTGGTCTTACCACGCCTGCCATGAAAGGCTGGGCGACAAGCTCGGCAATGATTGGATGTCTATTGGGTGCTGTAGGTAGTGGTGTATTTTCAGATCGTTATGGGCGGAAACGTCTGATGCTTCTGTCGGGGTTGATTTTTCTGGTGTCATCTATTGGGGTAGGGTTGGCCAACGAGTTCAGTGTGTTTATCATTTACCGAATTATCGGTGGTGTGGCAATTGGACTGGCTTCAAACCTATCGCCGATGTATATTGCCGAAGTTTCACCAGCTTCAGTCCGAGGTAGATTTGTTTCTATAAACCAGCTTACAATTGCCATTGGAGTGCTAATGTCACAATTGGTGAACTGGCTGATATCTATTTCACACGAAATGCCCGACCATGCAACTGTTGCCCAAATTTCGGAGAGTTGGAATGGCCAAGTTGGATGGCGTTGGATGTTTGCAGCTTGTGCAGTTCCATCATTGTTGTTTTTCATGTGTTCGATGCTGATACCTGAGAGTCCCCGTTGGTTGGTGAAAAACCGCAACAGTGAAAAAGCATATAAAATACTGGAAAAAATTGGTGGCAGTCAGTATGCCAGAGAAGAATTATCACAAATTGAAATAAGTTTCAAGTACGATACAAGGAAAGTACATTTCCGTGAATTACTTGACAAAGGGGTAGTGAAAATACTGGCAATTGGGATGTTTCTGGCTTTTTTCCAACAGTGGTGCGGCATCAATACCATTTATTATTATGCCGAAGATGTTTTTAAAGCCGCTGGCTTCGATGTTAAGGATGTGATGTTCAACATAGTAATAACTGGCATCATCTCAATGGTTTTCACTTTTGTTGCTATTGGCAATGTTGACAAATATGGAAGAAAAGTATTACTTCTCATTGGTTCACTTGGACTTTCCGTAACTTTCGGTCTGATTGGACTTTGTTACTTGTTGCATTTGCCCGGATTCATATTATTGGCATTAACGGTTACAGCCATTGCTTTTTATTCATTCTCGTTAGCTCCCATTGTTTGGGTATTGTTGTCCGAAATCTTTCCAAATCGGATTAGGGGTGTAGCTATGTCAATTGCAGTTTTTACACTTTGGACGGGAAATTTTACTTTGAGCTATTCTTTCCCTGCACTCAATGAAGGGATTGGTACAACTTGGACTTTCTGGATATATGGGATAATTTGTCTGGCGGGCTTTCTGATTATTAATAGATATTTGGTAGAGACCAAAGGAAAAACGCTTGAGCAAATAGAAAAAGAAATAAATGGATAGCAATTTCTTTGAAATTGAATCAAAACAATACTATGTTATTTAATTATGAATAAATATAGCATAATATTAAAATTGAAAATACTAGGATGAAAAAAATTATTTCAATGCTGATGCACTCTAAATTTCACTTTATTAAATTAAGCATATTTCTGTCGATGCTTAATGGAAGTGTAATCGCACAAAACCCAACAACTGATTTAATTATTCAGCCTGGTGAAAAAGTTTGGGCTGGAGTAATCAACGATGGTCATTTAATGCCGTTCTCCAAACCCTACAACTTTGATTTTTATTATGAGAATAAGCAAAACCAAACCCAACCGCTGTTGCTAACGAATAAAGGTCAGTATGTGTGGAGCGAAGAGCCATTTCAGTTCGAAATACAGATTGATAAGGTAATAATTACTGATAAGCATAATAAGGTGCAGTTTGGTAGTCACGGTAGAACGCTTGCCGAAGTGCAACGCTTTGTTTCCGATAAGTTTTTTCATGCCAGTGGTTTAATGCCCGACAGTCTGTTATTTGCTGCTCCGCAATACAATACCTGGATTGAACTGAATTACCACCACAATCAGGTTGATATATTGAAATATGCACATGCTATAATTGATAATGGCTTGCCTGTGGGCGTATTTATGATTGATGCCTCGTGGCAAGAAGATTATGGGTTGTGGGATTTTCACGCTGGACGATTCCCCAATCCTAGTAAAATGATTGACGAACTTCATGCATTAGGTTTTAAAGTGATGTTGTGGGTGTGTCCGTTTGTTAGTGCCGATCAAAAGCTCATTTATTTTGAATTGAAAAACAAAAAAGCGTTGTTGATGGAAAAGAGCAATCCCGATGATACCTGGGAAACAGCTAAAAATCCAATTATGATTCGCTGGTGGGATGGTATGTCAGCAGAATTAGATTTTACGAATCCAGAAGCTGTAAAATGGTTCAATAAACAGTTAGACAGGTTAGTGGCAAATTATCAGATTGATGGATTCAAATTTGATGCGGGCGATTTTTCTCAAAGTAGCCCCATTCATTCCTATTTCCCCAAAAATTCTCTGAGTAAAGTCAGTCTGTCACCCAATGCCCAATCGGAACTATATACCCAATTCGGACTTCGTTTTCCATTTAACGAGTACCGTGCCTGCTGGAAAATGGGCGGACAGCCTTTGGCACAACGCTTATTGGATAAAAACCATTCGTGGCAAGACCTTCGGGTTTTAATTCCCCAAATCGTTGTTCAGGGGCTCTCGGGTTATACATTCTGTTGCCCCGACATGATTGGAGGTGGAATGTTATATACTTTCCAAGACAGTGCTAGAATCGACCAAGAATTAATTGTCCGTTCTGCTCAGTGTCAGGCTTTGATGCCCATGATGCAGTTTTCGGTGGCACCATGGAGGGTATTGAATAAAACCCAATTAAATGCTGTAAAAGCATGTGTAGAAGTAAGAACTAAATTTACTCCTTTAATTATTAAATTGGCAAAAGAATCTGCCAAAACCGGCGAGCCAATTGTAAAAAACATGGAATTTGTATTTCCGAATCAGGGATTCGAAACCATGATAGACCAGTTTATGTTGGGCAATAAACTCTTAGTTGCACCTATGCTTGCAAAGGGAACAAAGCGGAATGTCGTTTTACCAAAAGGAAAATGGCTAGCCGATGATGGTACTTTATACAAAGGAGGGAAAACCTACGAAATAATTGTACCCTTGAGCAGACTTCCGTATTTTGAAAAAATAAAATAGCCTGATTAATAATTCGACTACATGAAAAAAATCACATTTTTAATTGCATTTTTATCAAGTGTCATGGCGTTTTCAGCCACACCTGTCGAAAAAGATACAGTAAAGGTAGAGAGTAAAAAGGATAGCATTGGCTTTTCAAAAACTCAAAACAAAGTTCAAGCCGGAGTCAATGCCATTACAAGTGTCAAAACCTATGGTTCACCTGGCAGTTTTGCAGGTATTCAGCATTTAGCTCCTGGAACAAGCTATTCGGTAAAAGTAAATGGTTTAAACAGCTTTGTTTACAAATCTGATAATTATTGGAAGTCTGGTGACACCTACACCAGAAGACTCTCAGACTCAGTATCGTTTACTAATTTTGAATTTAAAAACGAACCTGCTACGGTGGAAATTACTTGTAATTTTACGGTTAATTCAGTCAGGATAAGACCCAATATTGATTCGCTTTCTTTAACTAACTTAAGCCGAAATGGCAATAAGATAACCTTTACATTGAATGAACCGAGATACCTGAGTATTGAAGTGAATAATCAAAAACATCCCTTGTTTATTTTTGCCGATACAACACAAACTGTAGCAGCCACTGATTATGATATAAAATTTGCTGCACCGGGAGTGTATAATATTGGGTCTAAATATCAATTGTCGGCAGGGCAAAGAGTTTATATAGAGGGAGGTGCATTGGTTCAGGGAACTTTTTTGGCTAGTGGAAACAGTGTGAAGATTTTCGGTAGAGGAATCTTGAATTCTGGTCATATATCGTGGGATGCATGGAAACTTGATAAAAAATTATCTCCTCTTTCAAATGGCACGTCTCCCAATCAGTATTATAGTATTTCAGGTATAACAATGACAAATTCTCCCGGATGGTATATAAATGGGTTTGGTTATGCTCAAAAATTCTGGAGTTTGAAGTGTATTTCATGGGTAGGCAATACAGATGCTCCACACCTTGTAGGAAATGGACTAATGCAACACTGCTTTATATTTAATAATGATGATGCTTTGATTACGAATTTAGGCAGTAACAATACTTTTCGCGACTGTGTTGTTTGGAAAGGAAATTGGGGACGGGCAATGATAAGTATACAAAAAGCTCAGGACAATAATTTATGGGAAGATATTGATATAATTGGTAATGAATCAGGTACATCCATATTAAATGGCAAAATGATTGCTATTTTTGAAACTACACCTGGTTATAACAAAACAAACTATACATTCAGAAATATTCGAATTGAAGAACCTACTAAAGCCGGTTTTATTTATATTAATGCAGATAGTATGACTGTGAGTAACATTATTCTCGAAAATATTACTTCTCAAACACTACATTCTTATGGTTCTCCGAATCAAGGCGAAGGTGTAATCAGCCAATCTAATATTGGAGTTGTAAATGGCATTCATTTTAAATGTGTAAATTTAGGCGGCACACTCATTAACAATCTATCCGATGCACATATTGTTTCTAAAGGTGCAATTTCTAATTTAGATTTTGTGAATAATGGTTGTCAGATTTTCACCGATCTTAAGGAAGGATCACCTGAAAAAAATAAAATATACGTTTTTCCAACAATAACTTCAGATGTTATTTATATCAATAATCTTGAAGAATTGGAAAATATAAAACTTTTCAATTTAAATGGTCGACTTCTGAAACAATGGTTTGCAATCAATAAAATCAATATAGCAGATCACCCAAAAGGATTCTACCTGTTGCAAATTGAATATAGAAATGGCGAAAAGACAAAATGCAAGATTATTAAGAAGTAAGGAAACTATTTAACTTTTCATAAATCAAAAAATTATATTGCTAAAATTATTCTTGGTTGAGATAATTCAGATTATTACAATGAGTATACTTACCAAATATAAGGCTTCATTGGAAGGGTTCACTAAATTTCTGAACATTTGAAGTTTGTATTGATTATCTAATTCGCGCTCAATCGTTTAATTCAGAAATGCAGTTTATCAGTTTAAATAGTTACGGCTTAATTAATTCTTAAAAAACTATGTTAATGTATTTTCGATTTTTTAATGTATTTTCACGTTAAAAGTGAGTACTAAATTCATTTGACATTCTCTGCTTATAGAAAGCAGATTATTACATCTTGTTATTAATTTCTTTATTTTTTAAAACTTATATGATTAATTTTTTTATTTTTGCGATTATTTCTAAATGAATTAGTATTAATTTTTCACCTTAAAACACACATTATTATGAAAAAAATCACACTTTTGATTGCTTTGCTATGCATCGCAATAGTAACAAATGCGCAAGTCTTATTGGATGAGGGCTTTGCAGGTTCTTCTTTCCCCAATCCCCAAGCTGTTAGTACATCTGTAACCGACCCTACTAGTGGTTGGAATGCATTAAATGGTGCAACATTTTCAAATTGTACCCGAACAAACA
>JBMOJB010000087.1:0-14604 GCA_049316985.1 Saprospiraceae bacterium
CTTATTTGTACTTGCCGGAGATCATTTTCCGGTATAATAAAAATAGAAGCTGCATCAAGATGTCCGATTCGGATGTTTGATTTTTCCTCAACTTCAGAAGTATTGGTTGATTTGGCCACTGTTTTTCTGCTTAGTACAACATTGTCCAGAATAAGATTAGAAGACCATATGAATTTTGCTTTGGGCCAGGCGCTGGCAGCAAAATTTGTGTATGCTGTTGAATTGGTCACTTGTGCAGCATTATAAAGTGACGCAGACGGCCATCCGCTGTCGTTATAACCTGTCGAATTCCAGTTTGAAGGAATTTCATAGTGTATTCCATAACAATTTGCATTGCAAGTTGGATTGGTTGTCGCATTAGCAGTTGAACGGGTTCCATCCGGCAATTCAACGACGGAGCTCAGATTTTGAATCGGCGCTATATAGAAAGTCTGCGTTTTCCAGCTGGCATCCGTTACTGTGCCATCGCTGAACTGTGCGATGAAACCACCATCGCCTGGATGGTACAATACTGTTGGACTTTGAATTTCTGAGCCGAGTCCAACATTTTCTTCCCAATCTACCATTTTAACGGCGATTGTATAGGGTTTTGACACTTTAAACTTTACTACACAAGAATTAAATGGGGTAAATGGGACCGGGTCTACACCGACAAGTACTCCATTTACATACAATTCAAAATAGTTGTCACAGAAAATAAATCCGGTGATTACTTCTCCATCTGCGTCAACTACTTTTACTGGTACAGAATTAAGATTTACACTTGAAAGCGTAGTTGGCTCAAATTTATTACAGGCATTGTGTAAGTCAGTAGCATAGGGTCCAGCTAGAAAATTTGTTTCAGCAGGTACTATCCACTCTTTTTTATCAGAAGAAGTGATTTTTCCGAGAGGTGTCACATGATTACTGCTACAACCCGGCAGCAGATTCGCTGTTGTCGTAATACCGAGTCCTTGCGTTACTGATCCCGAACCTGTATAGGTTCCCTGTGCATTCAGCGCGACGGCTCCCAAAAGGGTAAAGATCAATGTCAGAACAAAATTTTTCATTTTAATAAATAGGTTATTTAAAAAAAATGGATTAATTAGTAAACAATTATTTTCGGTAAAATATTTTGCAGCCAAAAGACTCTGTCTCAGGGACGGCAACCGGTTTGTTTTTCAGCAAATCATCGACTGCGTTGGCGAGGAAGGATGTTGCTTTTTCAGGCTCCTCTCCATTGTCATCTATGGCACCAGAATACCTGATAACCCACATGTTATTTTCTTTCCATACAACAAAAGCATGTGGAGTTTTGTCAGCAGAAAATATTTTACCTGCTGTTTGATCGAAGTCGTACAAATAAGGAAAATTGAAATGTTCCTTTCTCGCTTTTTTTTGCATGAGTGCAAAACTTTCCTCTTCATAAACCAGTGTGTCCATTGAATTGATGGCAATCAGCGGAACATCTTGCGCCTTGTATTTCGTGTTCAGATCGTTGAAACGTTCGGTGTACAATTTTGCGAAAGGGCAGTGGTTGCAGGTAAAAACTACGATTAATCCTTTGGCATCACTGTAATTTTTCAGCGAGACCACTTTATTTTCGGTATCACTCAACTCAAAATCGCTGATTATATTTCCGATTTTTGTAGGGCTAATCTGCGCACTTAATGTGAAATGGCTGACAAACAAAGCAAAAGTAGCTATATTGCAAATGCGAATTACTTTCATATTATTCTTTAATGAATTTTTTTACTACAACTTTTTTTGTTAAATCGTCAGTTATTTGTGCGATATAAAGGCCTGTTGCCAGAGAGGAGATATCAATTCCTCTTTCCAGTTCCGGTGCAGGAAGCATCATAACAACTTTACCACTTGCATTTAGTATGCTGACGTAGTAAATCTTCATATTATCGTCATTCGACCTGATGAAAATGCGATTTTCAGCAGGATTTGGAAAAATATCAAAATCGCTATATGCTGATTTAATGTCGTTGTTTGCAGTAGTACCTTTTACAACAAATTGACCCATCATACCTTCATCTTCATGTAATGAAATATGACAATGATACATAAAAGGGTGAATTTCGTCGGCATAATCATCGAATTTAGCAATAAACCTAACAGTCTCTTTTGATTTGACTAATACCACATCTTTCCAGCCCTGCTCTTCAGCCTTAGGAGCTACTCCATTTCGACTCAATATGTAAAACTCGACGTCGTGGATATGAAATGGATGGGCAAATACTGAAGTGCTTTTCAATTCCCAAATTTCAGTATTATTCAATGGCACCGTATGATTGATATAATCCAATTTGAATAGTTTACGACCGAGAATAAAGGCATTAGGACCAAGGATACCGGGAACCCCACTGCTATCGCTTAAAGTAATTGTTCTTGTAAGTTTGGCGCTTGACTGAGCAGGAAAAACATTGGTGGTTAGTGATTTAGGAATGGAAGTTATAGGCGATGCTGTTGAGGAACCGACATTGAGATGTAAAATATTGAAATCTTTTTTACCCAAAGCATTGCCAAAAGGGCCATTGACAAAGTTTTCACCACCGGGAATAAATCCATTTAATGTTGAGTTGTAGGCTTTCAAATCAAAGCTTTTGCCGGATTGCCCGCTACAATCCACCAGTATTTCAATTCGTTCTCCTGCATTTAGCAAAAATCTGGTCAACTCGACTGGTTTATCTACTAAGCCTCCGTCGGTAGCTATTAAGTAGAATTTCCGGCCATCTGAAAAACCAATATTGTAAGACCGTTCAATTGCTGCATTCAGCAAACGCAATCTTATTACCTGTGAAGGAACGGTAAATTGAGCGCGAAGTGTTCCGTTTGTGACCATGCTGTCACCATAAGGAACTACTTTGAATTGATTTGCTGTTGTAAAACTTCGGTCCGTCAGAATTAAAGGAATATCATCGATTCCATATTTTCTGGGCAATGAAAGTGCCGCTTCAACTGGATCCCGAACAATGATAAGGCCTCCGAGTCCTTTTGTAATTTGTTCCATGGTTGTTTCGTGCATATGAGGATGATACCAATAGGTACCTGCATTGTTTGCAACCTTCCAGAAAGGCTGCCAGATTGTACCGGGTGGAATTACCTGATGCGGACCTCCATCCATTACAGCCGGTAAGTGCATGCCATGCCAGTGAATAGTCGTGCTTTCATTCAATTTGTTCTTCACATTCATATGTACAGTCTCACCTTTATTAAATATAAGCGTTGGTCCCCAGAAATTGACATTAATACCACCAGTTATAGTCTGGTTTCCCGAACGAATTTGTTTAAAAGTATCTCTTAAGGTCAGATTGAAGTTGGGACCTGATAGGGTATCAGGAATGGGCATCGCATTATACTGTGCTTGAGCACTTAATAATTTTACCAAGCAAAGGCTAAGCGTGAAAAGTATTTTTCTCATTTTGAAATAATTATTTTTTTTGTAATCTTTAGTTCGTTTTCAAGTTCAATGATAATTGTATAAAATCCTTCAGGCAGAGAAATTAGGGTGATGGTTGCATTTGTTCCAACCAAAGAAACTTCACCTAGGGCATTTAATAAGGTAATTGATTTTACGGGAATTTCACTTTTCACATGGGCATATTCTCCTGCAGGATTGGGGAAAAGATTAACCTCCACAGCATTAATAATGTCGTCTATCGCTACACTTTTGCAGTTTCCCGTTCCAACCAATGCGGTAATATTGCTACAAAGAAAAGTGTAATTACTACTTTCTTCAGCGCTTAATGCACGGTTCAAAAGATTATTTTTCTCTTCATAATCAGTACTTTGCTTAAAGAATCCTTCTTTACCGTTATCCCAGCGAATTAAGTGGTAATCCTTATTTCGAGCAGTTTTTCCATCGTCAGGGTCGACAGGACTAGAAAACAATTCTGTGAAAATCCAGTCCCTTGTGTAAGTGGACTCATTTTTTATTATAGGAAGCATGCTTTTACTGTCGACAATTTTTGAAGTTGGGATAGCATTTTTCCAGTTTGGGAAATTGCAAAGATCAGCGACGGTTGCGAAAATATCCGGTGTGTTGACCAACGCATCGCTGCTTCTGTTAGGATTGACGACAGCCGGGCCTGAAATAATCATAGGTACTCTAACACCGTAATCATACAATGTTGCTTTAGCTTTGGTCTTGTCACTGATTTGTGCAACTCGATTGTCGTTTCCATTGTCGCCGATAAAGATAATATTGGTATTATCCATTAGATTATTGTCTTTCAGGTATTGAAATAGCCGACCGATCTCTGTATCCATCGCTTGGACAGTAGATTTGAAGTATTTTTTTGGGTTATTTTTTATGTCAGCTGTTGTACCTGAAAGACCAGCCGTGTTACAAAGTGTTGAAGGCGGCAAATGGAACGGGAAATGCGGTGCATTGAAAGCCAGCCAAAGGAAAAAAGGCTTTGAAGGATTAAGTGTTTTCATCCAGCCTATTGCATCGTTGACCGTTTGTGTTGTGGCGTATGTCTTAACCGTATCTAATTTTCCATTGGTGATGCGGGTATATTTATAATAGTCAGCTACTTCTCCATTGAAGCTGCCAGAGTAAAAGTCATAGCCCATTTTATTGGGGTAACTGTATTTTTGAGGCATTTGTACATGTAAATGCCATTTCCCAACATTGGCGGTCTGGTATTTTACTGGTGCGTAGTACTTCAGTAATTTGGCAATGCTCATTTCTGCAGTGTCAAGTTGTGCAGATTGTCCATTGGTAATTACATTGCCAACGCCGGTGCGAAAAGGATATCGACCGGTAAAAATTCCGGCTCTGGTAGGAGAACACAGCGGGGATGACCACACATTATTGAATTTAATCCCATTTTTGAGAAGGCTACGAATATTTGGAGCTACTACTGTATCAGTCGATATTCCATATAAGCCAAGGTAATCCGGGCTGAGGTCGTCAGCGATGATCAATATGGTATTTTGCTGAGCACATAGGCGGTTAGCAAAGTATATTTGCATCGAACAAATCAGCAGAAATACAATTAAATGGGTATTTTTTTTCATAAATTAAGTCAGTTGTAAAAATTTATCTTTTTGACGATAAGTATAGGTAAATCATTCGGTTGATCTTCACAATTTTATATTTTCAATAAGTTTTGTTCACATAAGGAATTAAAAAATCTTCCAAAAAAGTATATATGAGTGTAAAAAAAAAGATAACAGAAGAATAATTTTCCGAAAAGTATTGCAGAAAAAATTAAATTAATAACTTTGTTTGTCGAATGAAATTTTTTAATCGAAATTACGTTGTTTAAGATTTTGCATTCAACCAATGTAGACTATTAATTTATTTTAATAAATATCATATTTTAAAGGTTATCACAAGACTCAAAATTTTTCAAACCAAACTTTAATTTTACTATGAATTCAAAACTCGATTTTACCAAATGCATTATGGCTGGCCTTTACGCAGCTGTAATTTCTGTTGCATTAAATGCAATGCTTTTCTTCATTTTGCATATGACAGAAATAATAACAAATGACATTTTGATTGATGGTGAAAAATTAACCGTCGTACCAGTAATAATTTCAAGTGCTGTGACTTCAATTATTGCTTCAATGGTATTTTTCTTATTTGAGAAATACACCGATAAAGGTTTCCGGTATTTTAGCATTTTCGCTTTTATAGTTTTCGTTGTTACTGCATTTTCACCTTTTTTTAGTATTCCAAATGTGACTACTAAATATGCATTAGGTTTGGTTGCTATGCACCTTGTTGTTTATGCAGCGATAACTATATTTATTATGCAAGCAGGTGAAATTGAAAATGAATAATTTTTTCTCAATTTGACTGAAATACGAACCGAATGGATTTGAATAGTTTGGTAAAGAAATACAGTAATGGAGAAGTAACAATTGTATGGAAACCTTCATTGTGTATCCATTCAAAAAAATGCTGGGCAGGCCAAGATGGACTTCGCGAGGTTTTTGATCCGTCCAAAAAGCCTTGGATAACGCCGGAAGGAGCTACTACGGAAAGGATAATTGAACAGATCAACAAGTGTCCAAGCGGTGCACTTAGTTTTTTTACCAATGAAGAGACTAAACCTGAAGAAATGATAATTACTGAAAATATTGTTGAAACTGTTACTGACGGTCCTTTGATGGTTTATGGTAATCTGCGAATTAGAGATAAGGATGGAAATGAAACTCACAAAAATAAAGTAACCGCATTTTGTCGATGCGGTGCTTCCCAAAATAAACCATTTTGTGATGGGTCACACATAAAAATAGAATTTAAGGGCTAAAAAAAGCCGCATCTATTGGATGCGGCTTTTTTTCTACATCTTTATGAATTTTTTAAATTCAATAGTTTGTGAACCAGGATTTCTTATTTGAAGAAAATAAAAACCACTCTGCAATCCTGAGACATCTATTTCACTTTGATTATTCTGCAGTAAAGTGTTGAATATTACCTTACCGGATACATCCAGAATAGATGCTGAACTACCATAAAGTAAATTATTTACATCCTTAATATAAAGCTTGTCTAGAGTGGGATTCGGGTAAAAGGAGTAATCATCAGCGTAGTCAAGTGTCTTTGAAGTATTAGAATACTGTTCAACTATGATAAATACTGGTGCTGCTCCTACTCCTTGTATAGTAACCAATGACGTACGGGTAGAAGGTCCTGTATTAGCATCTGCAGTAATAGTCAAGGTAGAACTACTTGAACCGCTAATGTTGTTGACGGTCAGCCATTTTTGATCAATAATTAGATTCCAGGCAGTGTTTGTTAAAATTTGAAGGGTATCTGAACTTCCTGCGGCGGCGGCGATTTTAATTCTCAATGGTGAAGCACTCAGAAAGACGGGAGAAGCTTCTTGCGCAATGTAGATTGTCTTTTCTGATATGCCAACTACATTTACTGTCAAAGTGGTATATCTCCTGGAGGATGCCGGATTTCCAGCAGCAGTTAATGTTACTGACGAATTGCCAAATCCGCTGCCTATATTTGCACGGAGCCAAATCTGATTGCTGTTTAATTTCCAATTGGCATTTGAAAATATATCGACAACCGCGGTACTTTGGTCAAGCGCTCCAATCAGTAGGCTATCAGGACTAATTCTAACATTTCCGGGAGCAGCGTCTTGAGTGACAAAAATCAATTTATCAGCAATTCCGGCGGCAGACAATGAAACGATGGCTGTTCTTTCAACTGCATAAGGATTTGCCAATGCTGTAATTAGTATGTTTGCATTTTCAAGACCACCTGATTTATCGATGCTTAGCCATGTTTCACTGCTTGAAATTGACCATCTTGTATTGGAATTGACTGATACAAATTGGGAACTATTGGCAAGTGCCGACAATCGTACATTTTCAGGAGTAGCGTTCAGATAGACTTCAGCAGCTTCCTGCGTGATTAGTACTATTTGATTGTCTATACCTTTTGAAGAAATTGTCACTGTTGCCATTCTGCTACTATTTTTCGTGTTTTCTGCAGAAGTTACTACAATTGAATCATTTCCTAATCCTGTATATTTATTAATCGACAACCAGCTTTCACTGCTTTCAGCAGTCCAATCTGAATTCGACTGAACCAATATCTTTTTTTTGTCTCCAGCTGCAGCTTTAAGTAAAATGTTTTTAGGCTGAACTGCTAAAGCAACAGGTGCTGCTTCTTGTATTACTGTCGCGTAGTGGTTCCCGGAACCACTACCAGTTAATATAATGTTGGCAATCCTGCTTTTTGCTGCGCTGTTTTCTTGAGCAGTCAACATGACTTTCTCATTACCTGTACCATTGGTTTTATTTAAGGACAACCAGTTTTGATCAGCTCTTAAAGACCACGGTGTGTTACTTTGAACATCAATAAAGCCGGTGCTGGAAGCTGGCGACGGCAAAGTAATAGAAGTGGGACTGAGTGACAATTGAATGCCTGAAGCACTTTGAGTAACCAATATCATTTTATCAGGTAGACCAACTGCGGTGACTTTGATATTTGTTGTCCTAACAGTTGTGGCTGGATTCACCTGTGCAGTTAATAGAATAAATGAATTGCCAGCGCCTTTATAGGTATCTGCAACCAACCAATTTTCCTCAATTGAAATATCCCAGGATGTGTTTGAATTGATATTAAAAGAGGCTATACTACCTTGTTGAGCGGCGATTCCCAAATTTTCAGGTGTTACGGTAAGTACGGCGTCACCCGGATTCTGTGTAATGCTAATTGTTTTTACACCTGAGCCAATTGGCGTAAAAGTAAGAATAGCATTACGAGCCTGTGTAGTTGCATTTTCTTGTGCCAGTAAAACTATTGATCCTGAACCGCGACCATTCAATTTGCTCAGATCCAACCAGGTTTGATTACTCATAACTGACCAGTCGGTATTTGAAGAAATGAATATCTGTCGATTGTTATTTGCCGCAGTGCTAATCGTCAGATCGTTTGGTACCGCTTCGAAGAATGGCGTTGAGGCATCTTGTGTTACTACGACGGTCTCATCAGGGAGTCCGTTACTTGAAACAACGATTTGCGCTGTTCGCTGAATTATACCGGGATTTAGATCAGCTGTGATTATTACGGTGGCATCTCCAAAGCCGGTTGTCGTATTTATTTTTAGCCAACTTTGGTTGCTGGCAGTACTCCATGAGGTATTCGACAAAACTGAAAATGACTGCTGGCTATTTGCAAATGATGCAATCGATAAAACCTGCGGATTTGCCGAAAGGGTGGGAGTGGCAGCTTCTTGGGTAACGGAAATGGTTCTATCGGGGACCCCTGATGCGGAGCAGGTGATTGTTGCTTGTCTAGTGTTAATTGCTGCATTTTTTTGAGCGGTTAGCGTGATCAGTGCATTTCCACTTCCACTTTGACTGCTTGGTTGAAGCCAGTTTTGATTGCTAAAAAGGCTCCACGAAATATTTGAGGTAATATTAAAAGAAGTAGTACTATTGAGTTGCGCGGCAATGCCAAGGTAAGTGGGACTTACTGACAAGGAAGGGGGAATACCATTCTGCGTAATAACCACTACTTTTGAACTTACATTTTGCCCACTTATTGTTAATTGTGCTATCCTTGGAATAAGAAGTGGGTTGGCACTGGCATTTACAGTAATAGTCGCATTTCCATTTCCATTTGATTTGTTGACTGTAAGCCAGCTCATGTTGCTGACAATATTCCAATTAATATTAGAAGAGATGGTAAATGTTGGTTGACTCGTTCCTGCCTGACTGACTGTCAATGCAGTAGGGTAGACATCAAGAATGGGCAATTTATCGCAATTATCCTTTAATATATTTTCTTTTAGAACATTTCCTGGAACAGTATATAATATAGAACTTGGCAATACATTTTTTGAAGCCAGGGAATTAATACAAAAAAAATATAAAATAATCAGAACAATAAGGTGTTTCATGATTGCATAAGTTGAAATTGAAATCTAGTTTGGCCTGAGTAAATAACCTGGCAAAAGTACAAAATAATTGTAAATATCCTATACTTATGTTATTGGCCGAGCTATCTTTAACAGCGTTAGTTTGAATTAAAAATTTGCTAAAAAACCATAACTTTGCGTCAGGTAAAGTTGCCTGTCTAATATCAATTACTTCCAATTTTGAAAATACTCATCATTTCACCCTATTATTTTCCCAATATTAATCCGAGACCTTATCGATGGACCAGGATTGCAGAAATATGGGCGAAAAATGGACATGAAGTGACCGTTGTAACGGAAAAACAAACAAAGCTTAAAAATCATGATAATCTAAATGGCGTAAAAATTCGAAGAGTGGGTTATGCAGCGGTAAAATCACTACTTAGAAGCGGAAAAAGAGGGATCGCAGGTCCGAAAAAGCAAATTTCATGGTTCCAAAAAATAGCAAAATTTGTAAACAACAGAATCTGGAAGAAATTGTATTTCCCTGACGATTCTTTTATCTGGTATTTCCCGGCAATGCAAACCGCAAATAGTTTAGTGACCGATGAAAAAATTGAGATTTTGGTCAGTTCTTCTTTACCTTTTACTGCACATTTGATTGCCTTGAGAATAAAGAGAAAAAACCCAAACCTGAGATGGATTGCTGACTGTGGCGATCCTTTTTCATTCCAGACAGAAGCGCCCTTGAATAATCATTTTTTGTATGGCCGATTAAATCGATATTTCGAAAAGCAAGTACTAAAATTTGCAGATCAAATATCTGTTACCTGTGAAAGTACAAAGGATAGATATACGGCTTTTTACCCGGCGATTAGAAATAAAATTTTCGTTATTCCGCCGATGCTCAGCAAATCTGAAAAAGTAAATTCAATGCTTGTTGATTCGGATGAAATTCGTAGCGATAATGGAAAAATTATATTGGCTTACTTTGGTAAATTTTATAGTAAAATTAGAGAAGCAAAATTGTTAACGAACTTTTTGAAATTACTGTTTGCCACAAAACCGGAATTAGTAACGAAGATTGAAGTCCATATATTTGGTGATATATACCCTGAGTTTATTCCTGAATTAGAGCAAATAGATCAGATTAAAGTGTTTGGCTTGATTCCCCGGGAAAGTGTCAAAGATAAAATGAGCAAAGTGGATTTGCTAATTAATGTAAGCAATAATACGGATTATCAGCTACCAAGTAAAGCTCCGGATTACCTGAATTCCGGAAAACCTATATTGAATATTTCAAATCATAGAAATGATGAATTCGCAAATTTCTTTTCGGGTCACCCTTTGTTTTGTAATTATGAAGTGTCAACAACTGACATTAAGGAATGTGTTCTATTTATTGAGAACTGCAAGGGAAAATCAGTTGACCAATCCTGGACTACTGACAAAATAGCTCCGTATCAAGCTGAAACAATTGCAGCTCAATATTTGGCACTTTTTTAATGATAAACAAAGTTGCGATGCTAACCAACCTCCACTATACGATCTAAAATGACATTTTCAGCAGAAAGCACATATAAATTGATTGGCGCATTTTGTCTTACATTGCTATTTTTGCTGATCGCGAATAGCGGTTCAGATAGTTATTTTAATTCTGGCGATGAAAGTGGTTATTTTGCTAATCAACAAATACTTTTCCAATACGGATTCAGTACCGATTTTTTGCGTCACTTTTCGGGAATGGCCGGACCATTGCATCCGATTCTTCATTGGATATTATCACCGCTAACGGGAGGCATCCCACCCGGAGTAAGATTTGTGAATTTTGTTATACTATTGCTTATTTTATGGCAATTTAGAATGGATTACTGGCATAAAATTGTCTGCATTCCGATGACATTCATTTGTGCGGGCTATGCGATGACAGAGCTTCCGGCCATGTTTTTTTTACTGCTAAGCATACATTTACTGAGAATGGAAAAGGCAAGTACCTGGAGTTTTTTATTTTCCGGTCTTTGTTTGTCGCTTGCTGTCGCAGGCAGGTGGAATTACCTGCTAGTTATACCAGCTTTCTATTACCTTGTAGGAGTAAAAAGTAAATGGAATGTAAATGCACTTTTTGTTTTCATCTTTTCGAGTCTTATTTTTCCGCTGTGGATAATATATGCCTGGCAAGGCATCAGTCCTCCTGAAGTGAGGGGTTTGAGTGGCTATGGATTTTGGGATGTTGATATAAGAAATTTTATACTATCAGGCAGTTTTGCGGCATTAATTATGTTTGTACTTTCACCACATTGGTACGTTAGGAATAGTTATACTCGGGTAAATTTATTTATTGTAGGAAGTTTGACTTTTGCAGGGAATGGCCTATTTCATATTTTCGAATTTCTGCCTGCAAAATCTGTTTTTGATCCTCTATTTGGATACTTCACATTTCTATTTGATAAGGAGAGCGCCGCTCTATTTTTAGCAAATGGATTTGGGAGTCTATCAATTACAATTGCGTATCTTTTTTATAATAATTTGTATGCGAAGCTTAAGAAGGGAAGGGATGATGCCGAGTATCTATTCTTTGGAATAGCGACGGTACTGATTTTGCTGAGCACGATCAAAATTACACATGTTTTCAGTTCGAGATATCCCTACCAAGCACTTCCTTTCTTGTTATTTTTACTATTGAAAGAAGAAAAAAGAGAGGTGCTGTGGTGGGAAGTAATGGTAGGCATTTTGGGAGCAGGGTGGGGGATAACTACCTGGTTTTCGTACCAACATATTTACTTTTGATCACAAGCGTGTTTTGGATTAATTTTACAAAAAAATCTGAAATAATATCCTCGTCGAATTCTCTGCTAACTTTTTGTCGTCCCTTTTTACCCATTTCAGACCGTTCGCTCTCGGACATCGAAAGGAATGTTTCTACACAATCAGCAAGCGCCTCAGCGTTTCTTACGGGTACCAAAAAACCGTTTTCACCGTGCACGACAGCTTCTCTACAACCGGGCACATCTGTAGTGATTACAGGAATTTCCATTGCCATTGCTTCCTGAAGAACTCGTGCTATTGCTTCCCGATAGGACGGAAAAACAATGCAATCAGAATTACGGATTTCTTCCCTAACGTCATTTGACGGGCCTCTGTCGACTACTACTTTTTCATTTACCCATTGCAAAAGTTCATCTTCGACGACCGTAGCAGGATTATTATAGTCAATTTCTCCAATTAGTCTAAATTCTGCATAAGGGTACTTTTTCCTGATTATTTTTGCTGCTTCGACAAATTCTTTCACACCTTTATCGTGAAGAAATCTGCCGATGAAGCTAAAAATAGTTTTATTGTCCGGTTTGTTAAGCGGAGGCATAGGTGTAAAAAAGGCCAGATTGACACCGCAACCTTTAATAGAAATACATTTTGACGGGGCTACAATTTTTTCATGCTCAAAAAGTAGTCGGTCATCTATATTTTCAAAAACCACCTTCGAGGCAGAGGAAAATGAAAACTTGTACATAAATGAGGTAAGTGATTGCAACCATCCTCCTTTAATAAAAGCATATCCAAGTCCTGTAACTACACAAATGGAAGGAATTTTTAGAAAACTTGCAGCCAGATTGGCGTAAATATTGGGCTTAACGGTATAATTTAAAACCAGATCCGGCTTTTCATTTTTTAAAATATTATAAAATTCGAAGAAAAGTAAGGAATCTTTGAAGGGATTGAGACTCTTCCGCGAAAGCGATTTCAAAGAAACATGTTTTACATGCTTAAACTCATTCAGGTAAAAAATATACTTGTCCACTGGCGCGATCACTACGATGTCATGTCCTTCAGCTTCCAATGCCCTCAAAATATTCATTCTGAAATTATAGATATTCCAAGTAGAATTTGCAATAATCGCGACTTTTGCCATATTTAAAGACTCTGTTTGTCAAAAAATGAACAGAGCTGCTGTTTAAATGTATAATTCTCCTTTATGTTTGCCAACATCTTTGGTAATCTGCTTTATTTCCTGTTCCTGTGATTTAGGTACAATCATCAGAATATCTCCTTCATCAATAATAATATAGTCATCCAAACCTTTTAGTACGACAAGTTTTTCAGAAGGAACGCGGACAAGACAATTGGTGACATCGTAGGTCATCACATGATCGCCATGAATCACATTGTTGTCACTATCTTTTTCAGATTCTACATGAAGACTTCCCCACGTGCCCAAATCAGACCAGCCGATATCAGAAGGTATAGTAAAAACATTATCAGCTTTCTCCAATATAGCATAGTCGATCGAAACATCTCTGGTTTTGGGATAGTTGCTGTCAATAAATGACTTTTCTGCGGCGGTATTGTAAGTATTCTGAACGTCAAGTATTTCTATGATATCAGAAGCGTATTTTGAAAATGCATGCAGCAGAGACTTTACTGACCACACGAAAATGCCGGCATTCCAAACGTAATTACCATCTTCTAAAAAAGACATTGCAGTAGATAAATCAGGTTTTTCTGTAAAACTGTTTACTTTGTAAAGTTCTTCTGCGTTCCCATTTTTACTTTCATAGTTAATGTACCCATATCCGGTAGATGGGAAAGTTGGTGTAATGCCAAGTGTAACCAATGCGTCATGTTGCGCCACAAATTCGAGAGCCAAAGCAATATTTTTGACATATTCTTCTTCCTTGAGTATGATATGGTCAGAAGATGCTACAACAAAATTAGCATTTGGGTTCAAAGCCTGCAATTTTAACGCGGTATAAGCCAGGCAAGGTGCAGTATTGTTACGGGAAGGCTCTCCCAGGATCTGATTATCAGAAATCGCTGGTAATTGCTCTTTTATTAAACTACGATATTGCTCATTGGTAACAATAAAAATATTTTCTTTTGGCACATTCCGAAGCGCTCTTTCATAGGTGAGTTGAAGCAAGGTTCTCCCAACGCCTAAAATATCGAGAAATTGTTTCGGACGAGCACTTCTGCTGGCCGGCCAGAATCTACTCCCGATACCACCAGCCATAATTGCGATATAATTATTGTTCATTTATAAAATTTGCTTAACAATATAAGTTCAATTCTGAAATGTTCTAAAATACAAAATTAACCCTTTCTGCAGTATTAACCAATTATAGCATCTAAAAACTAGCAGTCCGAATTATATCGGATGAATTACAGCAGTTCGCGTTAATTTTAAGTTGTAGGCAAATGTGCATATTAAAAAAGGCCGCTTCTGTGTGGGAGGGCACTGAAAAAGTTAGTGATTTTAAAAGACAATTGTAAAGCGGTTAAG
>JBMOJB010000088.1:0-14579 GCA_049316985.1 Saprospiraceae bacterium
AATGTCCATTAGAAACAATCGTCGAAAATTTATCCTGAAAAATGTCCATTACTTCTACAATTAGGATTTGAATGAAAAAGGCAAGATTACAAATCAGCATCAGCTGAGATAATATACATTATTGGGTTTAAAGAAAAAACAAGTAGCTATTAGTTATAAGCTACAGCAAATACAGAGAATCAGACAATCCATGTGCTTTTTTTACCAATACCAGTGATGTAAACAGACTGTATTGCTCTAGAGAAAACTACATAATACAATGAGCGCTCTTGTTGATTATATGACGTTTTCCCCTTTTCTGATAGATTTGAGAAGTTAGCATGTTTGAATGGCACAGTGCTTTCAGACATGCCTTTTACAAAGACAATTTTGAATTCATGACCTTTCATATTATGAAAGGTTGAAACATTAACTGCATTGATATTTTGCTTGGAACTGCTCAGATCCAAATATTTGATATTCTCACTATTGAGTGATTTTTTGATTTCATCTAAACCATTATTTGTACGAGCACTTATACAAATTTCATTGGGTAGAATAGATTCTCCAACAATAAACATGACGAGTTTTTCCAGAATAAACTTGTCTTCATCCTCCGGCGTTGCAAAAACCTCATAAACAGGAGGATTCCCATGCATCAAAGAAAGATAGCCTTTCAGTGTTTCTTCATTTCCATCAAAATCATCTACTTGCAAGTTGGACACTATTCTCATGGCAAGGTGCTTGATTTCTTCAGTAGTCCTGTAATTTATTTTTAGTTTCCGGCTTCTTCTGCCTTTTACCACGATACCTGATTTTGAGAAATTAAGGGCTCGTTTGTAAATGTTTTGAAAAGGGTCACCGACCAAAAACATATCATTTTCTTTCTCCTCAACAAGTGAACGTAATAAACTTAATTCAGGATTGCTAAAGTCTTGTACTTCATCACATACAATGAAAGTATATGGTTTGGTTTTTTGCTTTCCAAAATAATCAGCAAGTAAGTTGCATAGTTCTAATTTCGAGTAATTACCAGCTTTTTGTTTTTGGAATTCTTCAATAATACTCCAAATTTCGACCTTGTCTTTTCTGCCAATGCGTGCATTCCTGCCTATTCGAGATGCTGTTTGGTAGGATTCCAATGAAGTGATATTTTGAGGTAGAATAACATCGTTATATTCTGAATAGTAAAAATCTTCGTCGAATACTGAAGGGAATTTCTCTAATGCCTGACACCAAATTTGCTTTTCCTGATCAACTGTCAAATATCCCACCTTTGATTTGAAAATCTTGTATTGTTGGTTGTTTGCTAAATCGAAAATAAGTTTGTCAATATTATTTATTTCTACCTGACCTTCAGGAATACCCATGCCTTTAATGGTTTCCTGGAGATACTGTGTAAGACTTTTGGTATAGGTTGTAAATAATACCGGTGGATTGAAAACACCTATTTTATCTACAAGAAATTTCGCCCGGTGTAAGGCACATACTGTTTTTCCAGTTCCTGCACCTCCAGTAACTTTTACAGGACCATTATAATTGCGATAGGCTAAATTACGCTGACTTGGATGCAGAAAAATCTTCCATTTCTCAAAACTGCCTGTTAATATTTCTTCCAACTGAGTATCATTGGTTAGAATAAATGCGTGTTTAAGTGCATTACTGCTTTGCATTGGATTGGTTTCTGTCTTACCAGCATTTATGTCTTCCAAAATCTCGTCAAGTGGTATTCCTTCAGCCAAATAAAACAAATACTCATACACATCGGTTGGTAAATTATTCTTACAATTGTTCAGGTCATCCAATGAAATAAATGAACGAACTAAATTGATCATCTGCTCAGGTGTACCAATTAACCTCAAATCAGTGTCAGTAATTATATCAAATAGGGGTTTTGTTTCAATTGATGAATCTACCTTAGAAGGCTGTATTTCTGGTTGTTCGAATAATTGAAAGCCCTGAGTGACTTTGTTCCATTCAAAAATTTTATTCTTTGCCCAATCCATTGCTTCGTCATGGTTATCAACCCATAATAAGTGATAGTTTTCTCCTTTTTCGGGAGCTTGAACAATTGCTCGATATTTACTGTCGATTCGAACAGTTCTCAGACTTTGATCAATGAAATTGATAATCTTCTCGTAATTAATGGAAGCAGAGGTGGGATTTTCTTTAAATTTCTTAAGGAATTCCCTTGTTTTCTTCTGTATTTGTTTCGGTAAAGCAGAGAACGAATCAAAGAATGAATCGTGTATGAACAACTGAATATTATGATTCATAAAACAAGTTTATTAAGGTTGAAATTTTCAATAGTAAATTCCTTGTAATCAAGGCTAACAAATTTAATTCTTGATTCTTCATCGAATGGATAAAGGAAGAATTTATGAGATTCTGAGCCTAGTTCAGCCTGAGCAACTATTACATCATCTTCTACAATGTCAAAATCAAGTTCCTTATTTATAGCAATATTTTTGCTAATTAATTTTATAACAATAGGATGTAATTCAGATCTGAAATTTTCAAGGATCGTATCAATCGATAATGGCATTATGGTTGTTACTTCTTCAATCTCTCTGTAGTTATGAAATTGCTGCAAATTATATGTCTGCCAAAACAGCTCCCAGTTCTCTTTTGAATAATTGCCCTCAGGTATGCTGTGAATTATTCCAGATTTTATGTCAAAGCTTTTCAATTGTGCAAGGCAGACGATTTTTAATTCATCAGCAAATTGTAGAGTATCGCAGAATGAAAACTGATCAGGTAGACCAGGATTAAATTCAAACTCTGACTCGTTTCCAGATTCCAGAAAAGATTCTACTTTTTCAAGTACCAAACATTTACTCAACATTTTTGTCTGACAGGCGAATAGCTGAACAGCAGACCAAAGCTTTAAATCTAAACGTGAAAGTGGTTGTTTTAGAAAAATGCCAAATCTTAAAAAGTTGTTATTCTTTCTAATGTTGCTGAAATCGAAGGACTTTAAGGCCGGAATCTTTGAAGAAACTCTCGTTAGAGTTTCAGTGTCCATTTTTTGTTGAAGCAAATCTTCATTTTTACTGGTTGTCGCAGTGATAATATCCTCCCATGAGAAGATCCATTGTAAATATCTTCCGGATTGGGTAATGGCATTGCGGATTTTCAAATCCCCTAAAACACGCTTATTTTCTTTCGTGGCGTGAAACTGGTATCCATCTAAATAAACAACAATATCTTTTATCTCCTGAATTTTTTCAAAGGGCTGGGATTCGTTGTTGATTTTCAAGGATATGCACTTAAATAAAAAGTCGGGACGGGTGGTGAATTTTACGCCCGGCAATGAATTGCCTAAGTTTTGAGGCCAAATTTCGTAACACACTGAATTGTCGGATTCTTTAAGTGTGAGTCTGTATTTACGATAAGCAAACTCAGTAATTTCCTCAAACTCGGAATTTGGCTTTGATTTATATTCATTTTGAAGCAATTGAACAAAACGCTCTTCCAATTCTGATTCTTCATCATTTGCAATTTGTGTCAGATTTGTAAGACTGTTCACTTCATTCCATTCATTCGATTTTTCAATTATATCTCTGAAGAGAATTTCTGCTTCATTCCGACTCAATGCTTCCCTGTCGTATTGATTGGCATAGGTATAGATGCATTTATAGCAACCGTCTTTCCCTTCATCTTTACAGGTGCAATTTTTGATATGGTCATATGCTATTGTAAGCAATTTTGTGAATTCTTCGGTGTTGAATAATCTAGATAAGTAACCAGTTCCACCTGGAATACTTTCGTACATAACAAGAAATCTTTCTTTACGTCCGGATGCAATATTAAACTCTTCGTACTCACGAATATGTACGTGGTCGGGGTGACCTTTGTAGTAGTTTTTAAGACCAAGTAATAGTCCGGCCTTGAAAATAGAAACTTTTTCAGATGTTCTAAAATCCTGAACCGGTAATAATATTTTCAAAGCCTCAGTTTGAAAGCTTCTGTATATGTATAACTCGTTGAATATATCATCCTTAACGCCGACATATTCAGCATTTCGATGTACACAATAGCCGAAATGATATGATCGAATACGCTTATCAAGTTCATACCTGGTAAGTTGTTTTTCGGTGGCCTTTCCACAGGTTTTGCAAACGACAAAACCAATTTCAGGATTCTCTTTGTCATTAATTAATAAGTTTCGATTCCCCCAAAATCCATCTTCTCTTATTCCGGTATTAACTTCAAAATAATCAGCCGATGAATAAAACTCAATCCCAAATGGTACGCGTTTCAGTACTCTTGCTCCACGAGATGATGTAGGATCTGTGATAAGGTGAACTGATTTGTAATAAAATTTACGCTCTCTATCATCTGAGCTATCGCTAATTTTGGAGTCTTCCCTATCATTTACCGACATTACGCCTTCAAGTTTCACTAAGGTCTTTTTATTGGCAAGACTTCCCCATGAATTATGCTGGCATTTAGGGCATAACAATTGTTTCTTTGGAACATCAACATCTTTGGCCAATGCATCACAATTGCTGCAAAAACGCCAGGTTTCATAACTATCCGCCGAGAAGATTTCAAGCCCTTGTGATTCGAGCTTATGGCCTTGGCTATAAAAGATGTTTCCAGGTGCAAGTTCGGTTATCGCACTGGACGCAGGACGAACAATTTCACCAAAATCCTCACTATGATACCGTACCCCTTTGGGATCATCGACTTTTGAAATAATTTGAGCATTGATGTGTACACCTGTTTCAGGGAAAGCATAATTTGGTAAAATTCCCAGATTGGTTAGATATTCAATCGTGTTTCTTTTGTTGATTGTATTGATAGCACCACTAATTGCCCTCGTTTCAGATCTAAGAGCATCGGTTTCAGGTCCGGTTGCTGGCAATTTCTTAAGTTGCGCATTGATCTCTTTCCTTTTCTTTTTATAATATTCCAGTTCGGTCAATAATAGGCTATGAATTGATTCTAATTGCTGAATGGGATGACCGGCTCCCAAATCCATTTCAATCTGCTGAAGGGCCAGCAATGCGTCTTCTCCAGCATATTTTGCTTTGAAGGCAATAAACAACTTTGATTTATCGGTTGAAATAAAATCCGCAATCTGATTAAACACGAAACGTGAATCTCCCAAAGGATAACTTTCAACCCGAAGTAAACGGACGATAGGTGGAATGTGGTTTAAGTCGGGTGAGGCTGAAGCCCACATATCGAAACAGTAAGCCATAAAATGTCTGCGCAAAATATCTTTGGCTCCCAAATAGCACGAAGGTGTTCGTATATCACCTTGCATCATCGACATGGTATCCTCAAAATAATATTGGTCATGCTGGTCTCGTCCTGCAAGATTGACGATAAGTGAAGTGCCTGTTGAACGACCTGCACGCCCAACGCGTTGTAAATAGTTGGACGTTTCCGGAGGAATTGAGGCATTGAAAGCAATGTTTAAATCGCCGATATCAATACCCATTTCGAGGGTAGAAGTAGCAACCAACACATTGGTGCTTTGATAACTCGGTCGTTGCTTGAAATCCCGTTCCAGTTTTTCTCTTTTTTCTCTGTCGATTAATCCGGTATGGTCTTTGGCAAATATTCTCAATGCTCTTCCTCGATTATATACCATCCGGTAATAATCAAATGTATTCTCTTTAAGTTTGTAATTTCCTGTGCAACGGTGTTGCAAACAGGGCATGTCCTCTGCTAAAATTCCATTGCCAAGACCAACATTTAGCGTGTTACCACAAACCGGACATTCAAGTGATGTTACTGATGTTGTAAGGTTTATTTGGTCAGGATTTAAGCCAACATTATTTATTCCTGCGGCTACTTTTTTATCAAGTAATTTGTTTGCTTCGAGGTATTGGAGAAGCTGTTGATAAAATTCATTGATAAACGTTGTTTCTACTTTATTAACCAATAGAAAGCACTTCAAGAACCAGGTGCTGTACCAATTTTGTTTGCCACTTTGTGTTTGTATAATCTCAAATGCGGAGGTATTAGGCCCCGGACTCAATGTAGCAAACTTGGGTAAACGGGTATTCTTTCCAAAATTCTTGATTAAGAAATGTTTCTTATTCGTGTTTTGGGTGATTAACCAATAGTTGGTCTTTTCCGTTCTGTACTTTTTAAGATAGATGTGGTCAACACCTCCTTTTAAACGCAGGCGATGCAGAAAGCCGAGCAGAAATTTCGAAAATGAGTTTCGGTCAATACTATCACCAAAGGTTTCTTTTTGTAACCAGTATTGCATCTGAGTAAAGACATCTTCGAATTGTTGGATATCAAATTCCACTGCTGAGGCACCAGATTTTTCGAGTGTGCGACCAATGCCGGCATTGTATGAAAACTCTGACCAAATTTCCCAACTGATCCGATTACTAAATTCTTTTATAAATTCCTTTTTAAAGGATTTGTCTTTTTCTCTGAAATCATCAATCTTGAGGCGGCTTTCACAATCGGGTGGAAGGTATTTGTATATATAAGCGTCCTCCGGAAATTTTTCGTTTTGTAACTTAGATCGCCATAACTTTTCAAACTCAACATACAATTGCGGCATAGTAATATCTTCATGTTGCAACTTTAAAACGCTCTGGATTGCATGGCGCATACCGAAACGAAAATTTCTATTTTCAATAAAACCTGCCTGATGTGCTGCATCCTGTACACCATTTGTGAATGCCAACAATTTGCGATCGTGATCAGCGGCAGGATCGGTAGCGGTTGCCATCAATTGTGCTGCTACTACTGATTCCAGCGTCGGCAATCCGGTGCCAATCAATGCCAGCGTATTTCGGGCATTGCAATGCGGACAAATTTTATCAATTTTATCGTCAGTTTGTTTCCGTACTCCAAACACTTTAAAGCTTAAGTCGCTCAGCTTTTTATCCGAAATTTCTAAGGTTTCCGGATCTAAATAACCATCTATAGGGTCTCCGGTAAAGGTGTAGTCATCGGCAAAAACAGTATTAAATTCTTTTTCTTCCAAAGAAGAGATAAAGTAGATATTCTTGTTTTGATTATCAGCCAAAAACATCAAACGTGTGCGTGACAAGTCATCTTCGAAATGGTCATTTTTTTCTTTTTTAATCCCAATCCAACCCACGCCACCACAATCACGGCAATAATACGGAGGCAATGATTTAATGGTGTCATTCGGATTTAAATCGGTCTCCCAGGCGAACATTGGAGAGGGTTGCATTTTTTTGAGGATGCGATGTAAGCTTCTCAGCCAATAGCTTGTCTGGAAATAAACAAAAGGAAAGTATCTGGTGCCTGAAAGTTCCTTTGCAAATGACAAAATCCCTGTAAGCGATTGAACGAGTTTTAATCCTGTCTTATAATCAAGCGTAGTGCCAGGGAAACATTTACTCATCCAAAGTTTAACTGTCCCCTCCAATTCAACAACGCCATTGCTTGAAAGCAATACCAGTTCAAACAACCACCTGTTTTTTTTCAGTTGATCGATCAATATACCTTGGTCGCTGGAGTATCCCCACAACTCCAATTGACGGTTAATGTAGGTTTCATATTCATCGGCTTCGTAAAAATCGCATTTCTTAATTTCTTCGAAATTGAAGATTGGTATCTCCAGTGATTCGTCAAAAAACAGTTCCGGATGTTTGCGTTTTTCTTCAATGACAGCGTTGATATCCACATTCATACCGAAAATCAGGGAAACGAACTTGACCAGCTCTTCTTTTCCGGCATCGCCACCTGCCATGGTTGCAGAGGTTCCCACAGGTATTAACTGGTCGTTATCAAGTGATAGCTTAAGTTTCAAGCGACGGATCAGGTTGGCGACATCAGATCCTTTTGCTCCATCGTAGGTGTGAAGTTCATCAAGTACAATAAACTTCAGTAATGAATGGTCGGAATAATTATTTTTCCATAGAATACCAAATCGTGCCTGCATCAGCGAAAAATCAAGCATCTTAAAGTTGGTAAGCAGAATGTCAGGCGGTGATTGAATGAGGGTATCACGATCTTCGATAATACGTTCTTCCTCCATTCGTGCAGGGCGGTTCTTTCCTTTTTGTTTGCCTTCACCAATAAACAAACCAGCTCTTAACCTATCGCGTAAAACATGATCGCCGTTATTATCTTTAAAGTTGTAGATTTCTTTTGCCAAGCGTCGCGCCTGGTCGGTAGCAAGGGCATTCATGGGGTAAAGAATAATTGCTTTTATACCAGGACGGCCGATATTCTTGTAGCAATAATCAAGCAGCGGGAACAAGAAGCTTTCGGTTTTACCAGAACCTGTACCGGTGGTTAGTATGACTGGTTTTGGGTCATTATTCCGGGTAGTCAAGCGTTTGAATGCCTCGTATTGGTGCAGGTAGGGTGCAAAGCTTGGTTTAATTGTTAATACATCATCCAGACTCACATCTTTATCAACTTGCTCGAAAGGTAGCCTGATTTGGATGTATGGACCTTTGAACATGCCCGTGCGCTTATTGTAAAGAAAATCAGCAAAAGCCTGTTCTATCTTTTTATCATCGAAGTTGTAGGTGGCCTTCAGATATTCAACTACAGCACTTTTTATTTCTTCGGCTTGGATTAACGATAGCATTCGATTGTGTTTTGTGTTTAGTTGGTTACGGCCTTGTTTTATAGTGGAATTTCCGAAGTGTCCACATTAGACCCCGAGGTGTCCATATTGGTAACGGAAGTGTCCACATTAGTATCCGAGGTGTCCACATTAGGAATTGAAGAAGTTGCCGGGAATTTCATTTCAAACTTCCAGGGCAGTACATTGATTTTATCTTTCAACATGACAAGTTTATTGATAACTTCATTGTTTGCCATTTATATTGCTTTTTGCATGATTTTTTGAATCCACACCGGAGCTAACTTTATATCGTGCAGTAAATTCACCGGATCCTCCTTTTTCAATAGGCCGATAATCTTCTTTTCTTCCTGCTCAGTCTGGTTATTTATCTTTATTTCTTTTAATGCCTGAATGACCAAACTGCTTATCTCACCTTTTGCTGACAGGTTTTTGGGAGTCGCTTTTTTGAATTTTATGGTACGTATTCCAATTTTGATAATGCGAGGCGCTCCATCAGTCAGCAGAACCAATTTCATTGGCACCTGCGTGCTTAAGCCTAAAGCGTTAAGTGCATAAACACCGGTTGGAACTATCCGAACCCGATCTCTTTTTGCAATGCCTTTTGCCACCTCTTCAGCCGAAGGTAAAACCTCGCCAATGTATTTACTTATTCTGGGTCGTATATAAATACCATGGGCGACACGTTTGATCTGGTTTTCTTTCCCCAATCGGTGCAAAGCCAAACGGATAGCTTCGGGAGATCCAAATGCATGAAAATCTTCCGGAAAGATCAATGTGCCTCGCTTGTTTTTTTTGATCTTACCAAAAATCTTGTATTCAATGCTTTGCATGCTATTTACATGTTTTATTTTGTAACAAATATGGTATAAATTTGTTACAAAACGCGAATTAATCGGATAATCTATTATTCAGTATAATATCGCGGACACCTCTCCGCTTTCTTTGTTTTTGTAACTATCAATTAATCAGAATAAAAGCTGGTTTTTTGTTTGGTTTTTTGTCGCAAAAATTGACTACAAATGCGACAAAACACTAATTTTCATTATTGTTGTTCAACCCACTACGGTGTACTTTTTTGAATTTTATACACACGTTTGATGTGATAGGAGTAAATTGTGCCTGAATTTACCTATATGCAAATTGTCGAGGGTAAATTTTTTGATTTTGTTTACACATTTTGTTTTTCATGTTAATAAAACGCGATTTTCTTAACATGTTCAGATGATTTAGTCTGTGTTTTTAAATTTCAATATATTGGGTACATTGAATAAATAATCGTACAAAGCGATGTTAATATAATAATTCTCCTTTCCAATTTTCTGGATAAGCAGTAACTTCTTTTCAATCAGGAAATCAAGATACTTTGATGCAGTTTGACGTGTAACTTGCAAATCCTGAACAAGGAAATCTATTTTGGTATAAGGGTGTTTGAACAAGTTGTTTATTAAATCCTGCGAATATATTTTAGGTAGTTCTGTCCTGATTTTTTTCTTGTGCTGCATCATAAGGGCCTTAATTCCTCGAACAATGGCCGAAGTTTGAATGGAAGTTTGCTCTACAGCTTCTAACATAAACATTAACCACGGTTCCCAATTTTGGGTGTTTCGTGTTTCCTGTAACAGTTTGTAGTACATGCCTTTATTCTGATTGATGTAACGGCTTAAATACAGAATGGGCAAATTCAACAGATTTTCTTTGACCAGAAACAGGATATTAATGATACGACCGGTACGCCCATTCCCATCGTAAAAAGGGTGGATGCTTTCGAATTGGTGGTGGATAACAGCCATTTTCACCAATGGATCCCAATCGCAAAGTTCATCATCATTCATGAATTTTTCGAGGTTGGACATGTATTCCATGATTTCGTCAAAACTTTGTGGAGGCGTGTAAACGGTTTCACCTGTTTGTTCGTTTTTGAGTTCTGTACCGGGCAGCTTTCTAAAGCCCGAACGAGTTTCTTCTAAGGTGGTTTGGATATCAATAATATGATTGCATGTAAGTAAACCTTGCTTTTTCACCACTGAAAAGCCATCTTTCAAGGCAGTAGCATAATTGTAAACTTCTTTGGCAGCCGAGCTTGTGAAGCGTTTTGCAAAGTTATCGCTGCTAAACAGTTCGTCGTGTGTTGTGATAATGTTTTCGATAGCTGAACTGTCTTTTGCTTCCTGAAGCGAAAGTGTATTTAAAATGATAACCTCGTTGGGAATTGTCTCGGAAACACCATTAAGTTCGGCCAAAGCTTTGTGCGCCAATGCCAACTTTTTAAGAACCGCCTTGGTTTCAATATCCTGCGCTAAGGGTAAGTGAGGAATTTTGTAGTTCATGGCTAATTTATTTTATTTGTTAATACAGTATTTTTAAACTATTGATTGTTGTTGCCTGTGATGGCTTCACTCAAAGTGAAGCCATCACTCTTCCTTCCTTTCTTCTATAAATCAAAATTCTATAAACTCTTTAGCTCTTTCTTTATTAATAAGTTTCCCATTTCTTAAACCATAATAATCGCGATACGACGAAAATTCCCAATCCTCCGGTCGTTTAGCTATTCTTGCTTCAACCGGATTGTTGTGTATATAATCCCAGCAAACTTTTGGATATAAAAGGTCCGGATTGCTCACATTAATCATTGTACCTTGAGATGTATTAAAAAACGATGGTGTAATTCCTTCAATTTTTGTTATGCATTCAGCTTTAGTCGGAGTTCTAAAAAGCGATCCTGTTCTATTATCTTGCTTATTGATAGCTCGTGTGTAAGATCGTAATTGCAATCCGATTGAGTCGTTTAGGGTGCGCTTCTTATTTGGAGTTTTACTGAAGGCTTCACTTGTTGACTTAATGAAGGCTTCACTTTGAGTGAAGCCTTCATTATCAGCAACTTCAACCTCCAAATCATGAACATAGACCATAAAATGAAAATGATTGGGCATTAAGCACCAAGCCAAGATATCGACGTATGGCAACAAATACTCACCCGATTTCTTCAAAAAGAAAAGATAGTTGTCCCGATTGAAGAAAATCTTCTGACGGTTATTTCCTTGATTGTAAATATGATACAAGTTATTTGTTTCTAATATCATGGTGCCTAATTTTTTGTTGTTCCTTTAGTCAAGGCTTCACTTTGAGTGAAGCCTTGACTTCTTCTTCTTTACTGAAGGCTTCACTTGGAGTGAAGCCTTCAGTAGTAATCACTTTTCTCCAAACACTTTTTCAAACCACGCCCAGGCCACTTTGTAGTCTTCTACGCGGTCGCATTTGTCGAATGGGGCGTAGTAGGTTATTTGCTGGCCCTGATACAATTCGCTTTTGGTAATGGTGTGGGTGTATGTGTCGCCAACAGTTAGTTTGCGCTGCATGGGGTTGACTTCATTGCTTATCTTTTCCCATTCCGGCCGATCGATGCCCACGCCGTTTAAGCCTTTGCTGCAGGTGAAAATGATGTTCCCTTTTTGGTCGTACCAGGTGTCATCTTCGTTTTGCTGCAATACGGGGAACTGAACGTTGTAAATCAATATCAACTCATCCAGTGTGAGACCTAAAGCCATGGCGGTTATCACATCAATTTCTACTAAAGCCATGCGACGTTCGTACCAATTGCGCAGTGGTGAGCTCCATTGCCAGTTGGGTGTAAGCGTATTAAACGATTTTAAGCGGTTATCTGGTTTGCTCCATTGATCTTGTGCAAAAGCATCTTGCCAGCTTTCTTCCCATAAAGGGGCGTAATATTTATTCAGACAATTCAAAAGAAGCGTGCGGCTGAAAAGCTGGGACTTGTATTTGGGATCGATGCCTAACATGAAGGCAGACAGTCGGCTATCAGTAAGATTTGAAGCTCCAATTGTTTTCATGAAGAAATCTAAGACAATAGAAGAAGTAAGTGCGGTCAATTCAACTACATTTTTATTGTCTTTAAAAATTACAGAAATCACACCATTTGTATGAGTCGTTTGTGGTGGTAAAATTGCAACAAACAATGTTCGCTCATTAGGTTGGCCTAACATCTTCCGAAATCCAACTTTATAATAATCAATCCAATTGTCGAAAATATCCCCAATACTATCTTTCCATCCGGTTTTAAAACCCTTAATCCTATGTGGAAACGCTTGTAGATTTTTGTATGGAATATAGTTGGTACGTGCTACAAAATCTTCTTTTGCAAAATTGAGATCAATTATGTCGTAGTGGGCTTTTTCTGTACAAATTTCTTTGGGCGTTTTGTATAATGGATTTGAAACAAATAAGTGCGGACCACTATAAACCATTTCAAATTGCATCATATTCGGAAATTGAGTGGAACGTCTTATTATACCATCATTTACATCATTCGTTTCATGCCAACCTTCAGAGATTTTCGTTTCAAAATTTTGAACTGAGGTATTAAAACGGCTCAATTTCTCAAGTACACCAATTATCGGTTTAGAATGAATAGAGACTAGTTTTGCTGCTTCTCCATTATTTGAGTTCTCGAAGAGCCTTGCCAGAATAGATAAGACCGAAAGGGTAAAATGTACTAATCGATCTTTGTGTGGTTTAATATTCCAAACAAAACCATTTCCTTTATCATCCTTAATCTTAATTCCTCCAGAGAATCCATTGCCTTTTATATCAAAACAACCTTCAATCGTGGATGGATGAAATAGATTGTTAATCGAATAAAATGAGATTTCACTTTTATTTCCTGCATAAACTTGTACCCCGTATTTTTCGCGGTGAGCCACTTCTGCAAACAGATTAAAGGCATTCTGAAATTGAAAATGATACTTCAACCGCTGATACATTTGATTACGTAAAGACTGTCCCTTGGGGTCGTCATATACACCTTCCGGGTGCAAAAGTCCCAGAAATCCATTTGGCGCAGTTAACGAAAAACCGTTTTCTAACACACATTTGTATAAATTAGTTTGTTGCCCTTTGAGCATCGGATAGTTTTGAACAGCATTCATAAATTCCGCAGAACTTTCAATCGCAATATTCTCTTCGAAATATCCTCTTTTTTGTTCATCAACCGATAAATATGATTTCTGTAATTCTCGAACTTTTGGTGCAGGTGTTTTTCGAATGGATATTTCAGGAAATAGTTCCGAGATTATATTTTTTTCTTCAAATTTTAACTTTAGCCAAGGTGGATTACCCACCAACACATCAAAACCGCCCCTTTCTTTAAATACTTCGAGAAACTCGAGTTCGTGGTGAAAAAAGCGGTGTTGCCCGCGCAGGGCTGCCACGGTTTTCAGGCGGTTTTCGGTGCCAAACAAAGTGTATTGGTCGGAGGCATGTTTCCGGATGTTCTCTAAAATGGCTTTTGCATCGGCGTTTTCATCCATTCCGGAGAGGTCGATACCCAAAATGTTTTCCACTTCGTTGTACCATTGGTCACGAGTTGGCAAATCGACAACCTGGCGGGCATCCCAAAACCAGAGGCTGCACCAGTAATCCATAATCATACGGAGCTTGTAAAACGGCGCGGTGCGTGCGTTGCGGCTTTCGGCCAGGCGTTCTTTTTCGTCGTAGCCTTTGATGGAAATTTGTGGAGGTTGCTGACCGTAAACCAAATAAGTACTGGTGGTATCTTTAATAAGGCCCTGTATTTGTTTATGGTGCTCGTCGAGCAGGGTGTCGATCACCTTGCACAGTTTTTCGAGCCTTCTGCATTCAACAGTAGAGAGTGGCTTTTTAAATTCTTTTTTCCATTCAGTCAATGCCTTTTTTTGCCCGTCTGTAAATTCTTCTTTCAACAGTTTAATGTCAGCCGAGGCCAGCATATTTTCGTCGGGCAGCAGGAAATGGTAGTATTGATTGGGCTTGCGGTTCAATTTTCCGTCTTTGAGCCAGGTAATACGGATGGGTGCAATTGACCACCATGCTTTTGCCAAAGGTTTTCGGTTGGGTTCTGGTGTTGCCCCCTTTGGATATTCCCAGATTACATCTTTCTGATCGTAGACTTTTAACCAACAACCCACCACGGCATTACCCACACCCAAACGGTGCGCAAAGAAAGGCGTTTCCATGTTGCGGTGCATACAGTTGAGCCACAACGAAAGTTTGCCCA
>JBMOJB010000089.1:0-14554 GCA_049316985.1 Saprospiraceae bacterium
ACAGTCGGGTAAAAAAGTGCACACCTATACGACTGCAAAAGATACAGATTTAAAACTGAGCGAAACGGAAACACCGGCATTTGAGAATATGCCACAACCATTGGAAACGCAGATTTGTGTATTTGTCGATCCCGAAAAAACATTTCAGACCTACACCGGAATCGGTGCTGCTTTGACTGATGCAGCCGCAGAGACTTTTGCGAAATTGCCTGATCTCAAGCAAAAGGAGTTTCTTGAAGCCCACTTTGATGCTACGAAAGGATTAGGTTATACCATCGCCCGAACAAACATCAATAGCTGCGATTTTAGTAGTGACATGTATACGTACGTACAAGACAATGATAAAACACTCAGCTCTTTTGACATTGCTCACGATAGGAAATACAAAATACCACTTATTAAGCAGGCAATGGCTGCATCAAATGGTAAGTTGAAATTGTTTGGCAGTCCCTGGAGCCCGCCGGCATGGATGAAGAGCAATAACGATATGCTTCAGGGTGGAAAATTGCTTCCCGAATACTACAGCATCTGGGCAAAATATTTTACTAAATTCATCAAATCTTACGAAAAGGAAGGTGTGCCAGTTTGGGGAATGACGATTCAGAATGAACCCATGGCCAAACAACGCTGGGAAAGTTGTATTTTTACAGCAGAAGAAGAACGCGATTTTTTAAAGTTTCATTTGGGTCCGGAACTCAGGAAAGCAGGGCTGGGATCCAGAAAGATTATTGTATGGGACCACAACCGCGACCTGATTTACCAAAGAGCACAAACCTATCTAAGCGATCCTGAAACCGCAAAGTTCATTTGGGGAGTTGGTTTTCACTGGTATGAAGACTGGAGTGGTGGACAAGCGATGTACGACAACCTTCGTCGCGTCTACGAAGCTTTTCCTGATACCAAAATATTTTTTACAGAGGGTTGTACAGAAAGCTTTAACGCAACACGGTACAATGCCTGGGAGTTGGGTGAAGAATATGGTCGCTCGATGATCAATGATTTCAATAACGGTATGGTAGGTTTTACAGATTGGAATATTTTGCTCGATGAAACAGGAGGACCTAACCATGTTGGTAATTTTTGCTTTGCGCCTGTGCATGCCAATACCCAAACCGGGGAATTAATTTATACAAATTCCTATTACTATATCGGACATTTTTCGAAATTTATACAATCCGGAGCCCGTAGAATCATCAGTTCTCCAAGTAGAAGTCAACTGTTAAGCACGGCGTTTTTAAATCCAGATGGAACCATTGTAGTTGTGGTGATGAATCAGAGTGAAAAAAGTACACCTTATTTTATTTGGATCAAAGGAAAAGCAGTCGAGCTTAATATTTTACCCCGGGCCATACAGACCATTGTTTTTTAATTGAAGTGTGCAGTAAAGCATCATTTCAATTGTATTCAATAGTTCAGGTCGCCCCGCATTACAATCTGACATTGTATTGATGAAGTTTATTTAAAATCAATTCGGCGTGCAGTATTTACCGGGATACTTTTCTAAGCTTTCCTTTGAGTATAACTGCTTCAATACGGTCGATATTTTCTATTTTTTTTAGCGGATTTTCTGAAAAAATAACCAGATCCGCAAATTTACCCGGAACAACAGTGCCATATTGTTTTTCTTTTTTCATAAAAATTGCCGGATTGATGGTTGCTGTTCGTAAAGCTTCTGCAGTTGTGAATCCACAATCAACCAGTAATTTTAATTCCTGATGCAGGCTGATTCCAGGATAGACATAGGGCATGCCAGCAAAATCACTGCCGGCCATCATCTTAACTCCAAGTGATTTATAGCGCTTGATCAATTCGCGCTGCGCATAATATTCTTCGGTTAGTTTTTCGAGATCTTCTGGAGCTGAACGTTTATTCTGCCTTTTTTTCCAAACCATTTCCCACTCATTTTTCAGCGACTGAGGAATATACTTTTCAAATGATTTATTGATAATTGTAGAGTCGCGAATCTTTGTTTTCAGTTGATAAATGATCAGCGTTGGGCATAGGAAAGTCTTATGTTCTATCATTAGCTTTGCGATCTGATCTGACCTTATTTTGTTGTTGTGCCATATTTCTTCAAGTCTGTTGAGGTGCTCAATGCTTTTTTGTCCGTAATCGATCGAAATTTCAGGTTCTATGTATTCAGACAAATGTCCGGCGAAACTGAAATTGTTTTTCTTGCAGTACGATGCAATCTGATTAATTTGTTTTTCCTTGATGAGCGAGTAGGTTTTGAAAAAATCGACTCCTTTCAATCGCAAACTATCTAGAATTGGTATGACTTCGGTTTGGTTATCGACTGGAATGGTAAAATCTTTGTATACCGGTGGATTTCCGTCTATAATAGGTCCTGCCCCATAAATTTCAGGGCCGGCTATATCGCCATTTTTAATTTCTTCTTTGAATTCCTGCATGATATTCAGATCGCCACCCATATCCCGAATACCGGTGATACCGTGATCCAGCAGCACATTGAACAACAAGCTGTCATTGTGCCGATCCCAACATATATGTACATGCATGTCCCATAATCCCGGCGATAGAAACTTCCCGCGTCCATTGAAGTGCGGAGTACCTTTTGGCAGACGCCCTTTGAAGGATTTTCCTGTGTAGTAAATTTTGGAACCTTTAATGACCACCTTTTGATGGTATCTTATTTTGCCGGCGATGACATCTATGATATTGATATTTTTGATTACCACATAGGGGTTTTCCGGACCGACTTTTTGGGCTTCAGCAGTTTGTAGGAAAAGTAAAATGAGAAAAATAAAATAGTAATGCCTGTTTATCGTACAAGCGAAAGCACATTTGGACCTTTCTGCATTCCTTGTTATTTGTTGTTTGGGTACTTGCATTATTTTTTGCACTTTGGATTTTTATTAAAACAGCGGGCAGTTTATTAAATCAGTGAAAATTGACTAAATTCGCAGATGAAATCTTCATATAACGTCAGTTGTTGATAATCGTTTTTACCGGCACCTAATAAACAATTTCAAATACAGAAACATTATGAAAAAGCTAAACGAAATATTGCCCTTTACTATTGTTGCTTGTCTGACACTTGGCCTGGCACCCTTTTTCCCGGAGCCACATTTATGGGGCAAAATAAAGTGGGTGCTTGGTGGTGCAATTGGAATGCAAGGTGTTGACTGGATGGATCTTCTGATGCATGGCAGCCCATTTATTCTTCTTATAATTACTTTAATAGCTAAACTTACAGTGAAAAAATGAACGCTTACATTGAAATTGCCATCAACAGTTACAAAAACTACGCTAATTACCTGATTCATGAAATTCTGAATCCTTCCTGGCACAATTACTTCTACTGGTTAGTAGGTTTGTCATTGATTGTATGGATGTTGGAAATCACTTTTCCCTGGAGAAAAGATCAGCATCCGTTAAGAAAAGACTTTTGGCTGGATTTATTCTACATTTTTTTCAATTTCTTTCTTTTTTCCTTAATTGGATTCAATGCGATTTCAAATATTGGCGTTGAAGCATTTAATGATTTATTGTCCCAATTTGGTATTCAAAATTTAGTTGCGATCCGTGTCGGTATGTTGTCGGGATGGTCTCAATTACTGCTAATGTTCATCATTGCAGATTTCATTCAGTGGAATATTCACAGGCTTTTGCATCACGTCAGCTGGATGTGGGAATTTCATAAAGTGCATCATTCTGTGGAGCAGATGGGTTTCGCGGCGCATCTTCGTTATCACTTCATGGAAAATATCATTTATAAAACCTTACAATACATTCCACTCGCAATGATCGGATTTGGGATTCAGGATTTTATCATTATTCACATTATTGCAATTGCAATCGGACACTTGAATCACGCAAATTTGAATTTAACATATGGTCCTTTCAAATATATCTTGAACAATCCCATTATGCATCTTTGGCACCATGCCAAACATATTCCTCCGGGATCAAAAGGAGTGAATTACGGCTTAAGCTTGAGTATCTGGGATTATTTATTTGGAACCGCATATATACCCAATGAGGATGAGCACACTCCTCTGGGATTTGAAGATGTAGAAAGTTATCCAAGTGATTTTTGGTCTCAGTTAAAAGCACCTTTTCTAAGAAAATGAATTTGCCGAACTAGAAGATTTAGTTGGCCAGTGTACCTTTGGCATACTCCATCGCTAACTTCAATTTTTCAAGTGTGGTGTTGAGTTTGTTGAGTTTTAATCGGGCCTCAATGACTTTTCTTTCTCGGGAATTGAGTAGGAACATAGAGCTTTCACCTACTTTAAACCGTTCGTTTTCGCCATCCAGAACAAGCGAGTAATTAGCGGTTACTTTGGTGTAGGTGTCGATTTGCGCTACGGTAGTTGAGTATTCGTTGAAATAAGCCAAAAGCTTAGCTTCCAGCTCGAGTGTTTTTTGTTGCTGTTTGAACTTTGAATCTGCAATTTTTATCTGCGCCAGTTCAACTTCCCCTTTGGCCTTTCTGAACAATATGGGAGAATTGACCTGGAGACCCCAACTGTAATTATTAAGCAAAATATTGTCTTTTCCACTTAAGTTTAGGCCATTTCCTAGCAAATTATAGGATATGTCTATTTGAGGTTTTAGTTTTTCTCTCTTTAGTTTGCGGTCGATTTCCAATTGCCGTATTTTGAAATCAAGTGCGACAATTAGTGGGTGGCTAATTTTAATTTGAGCTTTTGAATCAGTAATAATTGCATTCAAATTATTCAAAGCATCCGTTTTCAAATCCTCTATGTTGGGTGGGAGGGTTTTATCACTGATTTCAAGAGGAACCGATCGGTCATCCCAAAGAAAGGTTGATAATTTCAAGCCGGAATTTTGGTATTCAAGCACTGCTTCACTCAGTTCGAATTGTCGATCCTGCACCAATACTTTTGCTTCGATGGTGTCAAAAGCCGTTTTATCTCCCAAAAAGAATTGCTGTTTTACGCCTTCAAATCTAATGGCTGCCAAACGAACAGATTCTTCGAAAATTCTGATCTGATTGTAATCCAAGGTCCATTCCCAATATGCTTTTCCAGCTTCAAAAAGCAATTCATTCAAGATTGCTTTTCTTTCGGCTGCATTGAGATCTCTCAGTAAACGTGCTTTTTGCAAGGTCGCTCTTCTTTCATCAATCAGTAAATTTTGAACCAGGGATGCGCTTACGCCAAGCACCGCTTGCCCAATATCCGGAACGATATCAGAAGGATTGATATTAATCCCCGAAAGTGTTTTGTATCCGGCTTTAAATTCAAGGCCATACCAACTAGGCACTTTCAGTGCATAATCTCCGGTTGTATAATAGTTTTTTCCATCAAAGGTCTTGTTGTCAAGCTCACCGGCAATTTTTGGTTCAAAACCACCTCTTGCGATACTTCGCTCGGCAAGATAAGACCTGTTCAATAGCTCGGCTTGTTTGGCAACGGGGTGGTTTGCACGCACGATGTCAAGGAAATCTTTTTGTCCCAGAACATTCTGTCCTACTGATTCCTGATGAAAAAGAGGAGCCACGAATAGCAATATATAGATAAATTTCAATGCTGTCAGTTTGAATTACTTGTTTTTTTTCTTGTCATCGACGGGATCCTCCGTGTAGAAGTCGGGAGGAAATCCATTTAATTGCCGCCATAATTCGTACCAAACCGGAACGTCATTTAACAAAGCAATACTTTGAGCGCCACTGCCAGGCCGTAAAGCGGTAGGCCAGGGTGTGTCAGTTGCTGCGGGGGCAACCAGAATTCTATATTTGCCATTCGAACTGATAAAATTATCAATGGCATAAATCGAGCCGCCATAAGTACCAAAACTTTGATTCGGCCAGCCCGAAAAAACAAATGCCGGCCAGCCGTCAAAAATGAAACGAACATGTCGACCCATGGCAATCAAGGGTAAATCAACCGGATCTACATACATTTCAACTGCTAGTTCATAATGAGCAGGCAGGATGCTTACAATTTCCTGGCTTTCTTTGACAGTTTCACCAATTCCGGGAGTCATTACTTTTACAACATAGCAGTCCTGTGGTGCAACGATGTAATAAAAAGTATTTCTGCGAATGTAATTTTCGTATTGGATTTTTAACTTACTAACGGATCCTTCCGCTTCAAAACGATCTGATAAGGTACTGAATTTGTCAGACTCTGCTTTTGCTATTTTTCCAAGGTATTCATTCTCTATGGTGTTGAGCTGTATTTTTGCGTTTTCAAGTTCTTGCAAGGCAGCATCCAGTTTGTTTTGAGCCCCGACTAATTTGGCTTGGGTCTCCTGTCGCTTCATTCGTTTTTCTTCCTGTTCAGTCAGACTTTTCAAACCCTTGTTGTAAAGTTCATCAGTACGAATCATTTGCTTTTCGGCAATAGAAAAGTTAATTTTCGCTGCTTCCAGTTCATTTCTTGCAATTTCGATTTTTAGTTTTTCCTGACTTACTTTATTGGTTAGTTGTTCCTTTTTGTTGATCAGTTCTCCTTTGAATGCACTAATCTGATCTTCCATCGCTTTCACTTTGCTATTATAGGATCCAATGGAGGATTGTTTCGCATTAACCTGTTCGCCCGTTCGTTGCACAATTTGCGGGTCAAAATAGTCCACCTTTGTCTCCGATAAATATACGATGGTATCTCCTTTTTTTACCAATTGTCCTTCACGAACATACCAATGTTCAATCCTTCCTGCGATGGTAGATTGAATAGTTTGCGGACGTTGGTCAGGAGTTTTTGTGGTCAATTTGCCTTTTGCTCTGATGTTTTGGGTCCAGGGCAAAAATAAAATAATCACAAACAGGACAAAAAGTCCTTGCAACCATCTGGCAAACATTCTGTTGGCAGAAGGCAATTCTGTGTTGTCAAACGAACGAAATTTACTTTGTTCAATTCGATTGTTTATATTATCCGGTGAAATATTTAGCATCCTGTTAAGCTTGTGAATCAAATACTTTAGAAAAATGTTCGCTTTTAATTATCTGTTCATAACTGCCCTCCAATACAATTGAACCTTTATCCATTATAATAACCCTATCGCATTTTCGCGCAAATTGCTTGTCATTGCTAACTGCCACGAGCGTCCAGGGACAACTTTTATCCGTTAGAATATCGATGACTTTATCCCGATCTGCTCTTTCCAGCTGGTTCATAATGTCTTCAATAACAAGCAGAGAAGGGTTGCAAGAGATATTTCTCGCCAGGACAATTTTGGTCCGACTACTTCTGGAAAGGGTTCTCCCTTGCGGCAAAAGCTCCGTTTTGTATCCTTCAGGCAGGGTTTGAATAAAGGCATGAACACCCACCTTCTTAGCTGCTTCTATCGCGTCTTGGTAGGATATTCCATGGTGACCCATAGTGATGTTGTCCAAAACACTACCGTGAAATATATCTTCTTTCGAACTCAAATCTCCTATCCTGGAACGTAGGCTGGAGGGTAGAAAACCTCCGACAGGTAAACCATTGTATGACAATTGTCCTTTGAAATTTTCAAATAAACCGGCTATAATTTTAATTAAGGTTGACTTTCCTGACCCATTATAGCCTGCTATGCAGACTCTCTCGCCTGATCCGATTTGCAGGTTTATTTTTTTTAGAATCTCTTTATTGCTGTCGCTGAACTGGTAACTGAGGTTATGTAGTTCGACATTCATTCCATTGCCGGTATCACAAAGTTCAAAACTGATGCCCTTTTCAACTTCCAGCGGCATATCTGTTATTTTGCCTATTTTTTCCAGAGCAGTCAAAACATCGTAGACAGTATCCATCGAAACAATTAGTTTCTCTACAGAATTTATGATTTGCAAAACGATGATTTCAGCTGCAATAAATTGTCCCAGATTAATTTGATTGTCAATTACAAGTATGGAACCGATGATCAGAAGTAAAAAAGTGATTAGGGTCTTGAAAACGATCAGACTGCCATATTGAATCGTTAACACTTTAAAGTGCTTCTTTCTGGCATCCAGGTATTTTACTACCAGATCGTCTGTACGATTCAAAGGGAGATCCGTATACCCTCCTAATTTGAAAGATGCTGAAGTTCTACCTACTTCTTCCAACCAGTAGGCGACCGAATATTTGTATTTTGATTCAGTCAAACTGGTTTTTAAACCGTTGGGGCCGGTGATGTAGAAAATGAGCAGCAGAATTAGTACCAGGAAGAAACTAAATACAACGAACATGCTGTTGTAGAATACCAGAACCAACAATCCAAAAAAAATCTGGAGAATAGCTTCGGTAACATCCATCAAAATTTTTGGCAATCCTTTTTGAATGGTTAAGGTATCAAAAAAACGATTGACCAATTCAGGCATGTGCGTCGAACGTGTCGACTCAATTGAAAAGCGAGGCAATCTGAAGGCAAAATCAAATGAAGATCGCGCGAATATTCTTCTTTGAAGGGTTTCAGTCACGATCATTTGCATGATTTTAACTACTCCCCCTAATAAGCTTCCCAGCGTGACGATGAAAATCAATAATCCCCAGGAAGAGGATACGGATCCTCCTGCAATCAATCCAATGATGGCCTGTGTGCCAAGCGGCAGAGATAGCGTAATTATGCCTGAAAAAATCGCATAGATGTAAATGTAGTAAATATCTTTCCTGTCCGGCTGTAACAGTTTAAAAAAGCGCCTGGTAGGGCTGTAATGTATTGATTCCATAGTAGTCGTTTCGAAGTATGGCAAACGAATTATTGGGCTTAATGTTTAATTTAAATAAGCGAGAACTTGATTTTGACAAAAATATGATATTTTAACAAAAAAAAACTCCAGCATCGATCACAAGGCTGGAGTTAGAATATTTTTATGTTTATTTATCTTTTCGTTACTCTTTGTGTAGTTACGATATGGTTGTTCTTGTCAATCAGTCGCACAAAGTAAACACCATTTGGCAAATCGAGTATGTTTACTTTTTCTGCCCTTGAAATCGGAAATGATTTCATTTGCCTTCCCGTCAGGTTGTAAAACTCTATCTTTACAACGCGATCACTGTCATCGTTAATCCCAATATAATCTGAAGTTGGATTAGGATAAACGTTTAAGGTAGTTTTATAGCTTGAATTGCTAAAAAAATCGCTATTGGATCCACAATTTATGCAAGATTTATCACTTTGTGCGAAAAGTGCGATAGATAAAGTGGAAAAAACAATACAAAGTATAAGATGTTTCATAAGCAAAATTTTAACAAGGTACAATTAAGGTGCAAGATATGTCGTTATGATATAATATCCAAATTAATTATAACCTTAAAGACTAAAATAAATGTTAAAAGGTTGCTTGAATCTTACACAATTTACAAATTTTGCACAGATTTGACAATTTCCTGATCGATACCTGGAAATTGCAAAGCTTGGGCTTGTTCTATTCGCTTTTTAGCCTCTACCAGGTTTCCTTTTCTGAAATAAATTCTAGCCAGTTCGTTTTGCGACGCTCCGCAAATCAAAGTTCCCCGCTCAATTAATTTCTTCTCTTTGCTTTTTCTTTCAATTTCTCCATATCGAATGGCATTTTCAAGATCAGGTATGGCTAAATCATCTTTTTCCAACCTTCGGTTTGAAACTCCTCTCTCATAATACATATCGGATTCTCCTGGTTTTATTGCCAGATATTTATCTATACAATTGATGGCTTCTTCAAAATTTCCTAATTCAGAATTAACCAGGTATCCGTTCAAATAACTGTTTTCATTTTTCGGATCAATTCTGATGGCATTGTAAATGTCACTTTTGGAATTTTGCAGATAGGATTTGTCACCTGTTTCGGAAGCATACCGACCATAGGCAGCCCCTCTGTTGGCATATACTTCAGCCAGGGTTTTGGGCTCTACGAAGCTTGTATCTTGCTGGAAAGCAAAGTTGTAATCGTCCAGTGCTTTTTTGGTACATTCGGCAGTAGTTAACTTTAGCTTTTGCATCAGTTCCGGATAGCCTGCCAGGTCAAAATAAGTCTTGCCTCGGCTATTGAGCGCCTCCATTTTTGGTTTTATAGCAATTGCACTATCGTAACCTTCAATTGCTTTAAGGTAATCTTTCTTATTTTCTCTGTAAAATCTAGCACGATTGGTCCATGGCAGGTCAGATTCAGGGTAGTATTCAAGTGCCTTCGTCCACAAGGTGCCGCCATCCGTCCAAACATCACATTGCTGACGTGTTTTGAAAGATGAAAAGAATAAAAACGCTCCGACAATGCCCAATAAAATATTGAATTTTCCACTGCTTTTGATTTCAAAGTGATTAATGTAGTAGGCTACTATAAAAAATAAACCAAAATAGGGGATGTACGTAAAACGATCTGCTAAGAAAGCTTGTCCTGCTCCCAGCACCTGAAGTAAGAATACAACATTCACAAAGAAAAACAGCAGGCCAAAAACCCAGGCCTTGTAGCCTGTTTTCCACAACCAAAATATAGCAGCAAAAAATAGCGCTACTCCCAGCGGTGAAATGAAAAATTTGAAATCCAGTTTTCCCGGATAAGGATACAAACAGGACATTTCATAAGGATAAATGAATTTCATCAGGTAAACATTCAAGGTATAAAAACCAATCAGCAACCTGTCAATGAAACTATAGCCGGCCACATCCTGTAAAGAGCCATTATCTTTCAAAAAGTAAATGCCCAGAAAACCTACTACTGCTGACAATATAAAGAAAAGCGCTTTGTCAATTATGTACTTGAATTTGAAATCTTCTAAAAGCAGATAATCAATTGCCAGCATAGTCAGCGGCAATGCAACAGCCTGAATTTTAGACAGCAGCGCAAAAACGAAGAGGATTCCGGTCAGTATCAGATAGTATGTGCGTTTTTCCGGAATTTTGATTGACTTTATGTAACAGTATATAGCAGGCAGATAAAAAGCTGCCAGCAATACGTCCTTTCGTTCTGTCACCCAGGCAACAGATTCCACCCGCATCGGATGGATTCCAAACAACAATGCACCAACAGCAGCCGGCATAGCTTTAAGTCCCAGTTGCATCAAGATGAGAAAGACGAAAAATGTTGCAAAAAGATGAAGAAGAAGATTATTAATGTGGTAAAGACGCGGTTCTAATCCAACAAAATGCCTTTCAATTGCCAAGGTAAGTACCGGCATTGGATTATAGTTTCCAATTACACGGTCAGTGAAAATCGCCTTTATGTGCTGTGCATCCAGTACTTCGGTATTGCTGTTTTCCAGTAGATTAACATCATCATCCCAGTTGACAAAAGCGTTGTCAAGTGTCGGATAAAAGCAAAAGAATGTAATTGCCAGAACAGCTGCAATCCAAATCCACTGATTGCCGCTAGATTCGGCGGGTTTGCCGGCAACACGCCCACTGCTTTCTGCCTTCAGGGGGAATTCTTTTTTGTTTTTATTTGATTTAGACATGTCCTTTTGTATTCTTTTATGTTGTTGTTTTAAAAATTTAATTATTCGCTTCGTCCAGCGCTTCCAGGATGATTTTACAGGCTTGCTCAATCTCGTCTTTCTCGATAATCAGCGGCGGAGCAATCCTCATAGATCGATTGTGGAAAAGAAACCAATCAGTCAGCAATCCCTTTTGTAAGCAAATGGCAATTACCTTTTGAAGGTATTCAAAATCCCTGAGCTGCACAGCCATCATCAATCCTGCGCTGCGAATATCTGAAATTTCCGGATGTTTCAACAGGCTTTTGAATAAATTTTCTTTTTCTTTAACGTCCTGAATATAAGGTTTTTGGATTAGTTCCTTCAAAGTGGCTACCGCTGCCGCACACGAAACAGGATGTCCGCCAAAGGTCGTTATGTGACCCAGTATTGGATGATCGCTTAAGCTCGACATCATTTTTCGGGACGCGATGAAAGCTCCGATGGGCATGCCTCCGCCTAATCCTTTAGCCAACAAAAGAATATCAGGTACAAAATTAAAGGCTTCGAATGCCCACAAATGACCGGTTCTGCCCATTCCTGTTTGAATTTCGTCCACGATAAGCAAAGTACCGGTAGCGGTACATCTTGCTTTTAACGCTTCCAAATAGCCGGATTTCGGCGCATGAATACCGCTTTCGGCTTGTACTGTTTCCACTACAACAGCCGCTGTAGATGTACTGATGTTAAGTAAATCTTCAAAATTATTGAAATTGATATGTTTGATCCCCGGAATTAAGGGACGAAAGGCCTGTGTGAAATAAGGGTCGGAATTCAAAGACATTGCGCCCTGCGTGCTGCCATGATAAGCGTTGCGCATGGCGATGAATTCGGTTCGACCTGTATATCTTTTTGCAAGCTTCATGGCGCCTTCTGTTGCCTCTGTTCCGGAATTGACCAGGAATACACTATCCAGATTGTCAGGCAGGTGCTTAGTCAGTAAACTGGCCAATTCAACCTGTGGACTGAGTACGAATTCACCATAAACCATCGTGTGAAGATACCGATCCAGCTGGCGCTTGGAAGCTTCTACCACTGCAGGATTACAATGGCCGAGCGCACTGACTCCAATGCCCGCAATAAGATCCATATACTTTTTTCCATTGGCATCGATCAGGTACATACCTTCTGCCTTTACAATTTCGAGCATCAAAGGGAAAGCGCTGGTCTGTGCGATATGTTGAAGGAAAAATTGTCGCTGGTTCATTTTCTGATATTTTTACATCGAAGAGCTGTAAAGATAAGAAAACCCGCATTTTTTTGAAAAAAATGCGGGTCGTCTGTGCAAAAAAATGATTTGTGGATAAATATTTAGGGTTAATCGTAGTCAAAAGGCAAAACTTTGGCATCCTTAACGGTCGAAAGCGTCATTAATGTTTTCAATCGCTCAATTTCATCAATTTGAGAAAGAGTCTTAAACAACAACTGCTCGTAAGTTGGTATGTCCTGACAAATTACCTTCATCAAGAAATCCGCCTCGCCGGTAATGATATAACATTCAACAATCTCATTGATGGTCTGGATTTTTGCAAGAAAATTGTTCATTGCATTGGGACGTTGCCAGGCAAGAGAACCCATTACGTAGGTTTTTACGTTCAGTCCAATGGCATTGGCATTGACATGTGCATGATAGCTATCAATTACACCTGTTGTTTCCAGCTTTTTAACGCGTTCCAATGTTGGGGCAGGTGAAAGTCCAATTCTTTTGGATAATTCCAAATTGGTGATTTTACTATTTTCCTGTAAGATCTGTAGGATCTTCAGATCAATTTTGTCCAGTTTTTCTTGTGATTGTAGCATATCAAATAATGTATAAAGTATAGTTAAAAAAATTAAGAGCCAAATGTTGTATTGTTTCAGTGCAAATATATGCTATTGTAACGGATATTCTATAATAAAAGTTGTAAATTAACAAATATTTATTTTACGAAATTGAATTATATCAACATATTTAAATGATAATCAAGTAATTATAGTAATATTAATATTGTGTTTATTTTTTGTTGCAAGTAACGTTAAGCGTATTTTTCTTTAATTTCAGTATTTAATTTTGAAATCGCAGCATATTGTCAACACTAAGTACCTGTATTGTTTGAAAAGTTATAAATAGTAATATTTTATTTGCTATATTTTATTTGAAAATTATGAGGTGCCTGTTTCGAAATTTCTACTTTCAATTTTATTCTACGACTTATTAAAAAAGTGATGAAAAAAGAGCATTTGAAATCTGCAGGCATTGGCCCAGTAATTCCAATCATGATCGCCTTCTCTTTCGATATAATCATGCGGTATGTGAGCTTGTAGTAGTTTGTTGTGAAAATTTCGGTTGACCTGCACGAAAAAATCCCGTACACCAACGTCTACTAAGATTGCCAAATCCTTAGGTATTTCTCCAATCATATTGATTAACGAGTAGGATTCCCATCTTTTCTTGTTGAGTAAGTAGGGGCCAAGTCGATCGCTGAGTTGCCATTCCGTGGGGAAAGGAGTAAAATCTACTGCTCCACTCATGCTACCGGCTGCACCAAAAATATCCGGATGTCGGATTGCATTGTATAGCGCTCCATAGCCCCCCATACTAATTCCGCAAATTGCTCTGGAATCCTTGTGCGGTCTGGTCGAATAATTTTTATCAACGTAACTGGTTAGTTCAAAAGAAATAAAAGTTTCATATTTGCAGTCAGTACCAATTGGCGCATCCATGTACCAGCTATTGTATCCACCATCGGGACAAACGAGTATCATTTGGTATTGATTGGCGAGCGTTTGCAAATCGGCCATATGAAAATAATAGCCAATAAAATCACCGCTGTGTCCATGTAGCATGTACAAGGCAGGGTAGGTGAGCTTCGTAGCGCTTGCGTCGTAATTTTCCGGTAGAATGATCAGTGCCGGAATATTTTTTTGCATGCTTTCACTGTACACTTGCGCAGTGTCCGGGATCTGAGCGTTGGTCATATGCTGTATGCAAATTAGTAAAAAAAAAATCAAAAAACGCATGTGCTAAAAGTTTGGAGAAGGGTATTTGTTTTCGAGCTGCGTAGCAGATTTTCGGAAGAATCAGTAAATATATTTTTGACGGTTTTGATAGAAACGATGCTCTTTTCACTTTCTTAACCAGGCATAAAAAAACCTCGCAGGTGCTTATTCAGCAACCCACGAGGCTCTTAACCCCAAAAAACTACGACAAAGCTAATATTAATTAATTGTTT
>JBMOJB010000090.1:0-14193 GCA_049316985.1 Saprospiraceae bacterium
ATGAACTCGACACTACTTGCAACACTTTTGTTTTTTTCACTAACCCAATGGAAAATATACAAGGATCTGGAGGGAAAGTTTTCGATTAAGACTCCTTGCGAAACGATGAAGCACAATTCACAAATCATAAAGACGTCAATCGGTGAATTAGAATATCATTCCCTTATTTGCACCCCAACAGAAAGTGAAGCTGAAAATAAGGTATATATAATAAGTTATATGGATTACCCAAGTGATATCATTCACACCGATTCAACAGAACTGAGAAATGATCTGCTGGAAGAAACCATCGCATCGACTGTGAAAAATGTCGAAGGGGAATTGGCCTACAAAGATGATGTTCAATTGAAAGGCGTAAAAGGCAAGTTCTGGAGAATCAATTACAATCACAATTCTGCGGTATTGAAGAACAAAGCTTTTATTGTCGGTAGACGTTTATACTTGGTTCAAGTAGCCACCAACCGGGCCAAAAGTAGAAACCTTGAAGCCGATACTTACCTTGATTCGTTCAGCTGGTTCTAATACGGTTGAAATTAAGCCCTATAATTTTAAAAATCTGCAGTGTTGTACTCGCTTTCCCAAAAAAAGCAAGTATTTTCGCCATGAAAAATTATTGCAAACAACCCAGGTAGTTACCATTGATTTATGAAGAAAATACTTACGCTTGTTATATCCTTACTTTGCTTTGGAGCGCTCATCGCACAGCAAAAGCAGCTAAAAATTGAAGATTATGCCAATCCCGCTTTCAGACCTAAGGTACTGCAGCAACTTCAATGGATTCCCAATTCAAATTATTACACTTATATCGACAACAATAATCTTTTGAAAAGCAATGAATCTGCGCAGCTGAGCACGATTACAAGTTTATCTGATTTGAATATGGGATTAAAACAAACAGATAACCCATCGGAGTTGAAAGGATTTCCCCAGATGACCTGGAAAAATGATAGCATTTTTACATTCATAAACCACCCTTCATTGATGCAATTCAATGTCAATAGCAAAAAAGCTACCGTGCTCAATTGGTGGAATGAAAATGCGGATCATTACGATATTTCAAATTTGAATCATGTTGCTTATGACGTCAATGGCACCTTATTTGTCAGTTCAAAAGATGCCAAAAAACCGGTACTGGTATCCAAAGGTGATGGAATAAATATTGTTTGTGGTACATCTGTTCACCGAGATGAATTTGGTATCAGCAAAGGCACATTCTGGTCCCCTAAAGGCGACCAACTCGCTTTCTACAGAATGGATCAAAGTATGGTCAGTGATTATCCAATGGCAGACTACCGACCTACAACGGCAGCTAAGAGCAAATTAATCAAATATCCGATGGCGGGAGCAGCAAGCCATCAAGTCAGTGTTGGAATTTTTGATGTCAAAAAACGCAAGACACGTTTCCTGCAAACTGGCGAGCCAGCCGAACAATACCTGACTAATTTAACATGGAGTCCTGATGGAGATATTATTTACATACAAGTTTTGAATCGAGATCAAAACTGGATGAAACTAAATGCTTACGAAGTGAAAAGCGGAAAATTTTTAAAGACTGTATTGGAAGAAAAAAGTGATAAATATGTCGAGCCGCTGAACGAATTGACATTTCTTCCCAATCAAAAAGATCAGTTTATATATCAAAGCCAAAGAGATGGATTCAACCATTTGTATCTGTACCGTACAGATGGAACATTTGTCAGACAACTTACTTCTGGAAATTGGATTGTTACCACCCTTTCTGGTTTCTCAAAAGACGGTAAAACACTTTATTTTGTTGGCACCAAAGATTCACCGCTTGACCGGCACACTTACGCCTTGTCAATCTCAACAGGTGAAATCGTTAATTTAACTAAAGAAGAGGGAGTACATACTGTTTTAATTAATGATTCCGATCAATACCTTATTGATACCTGGTCAAGCCAAAACACTTTTTACAAAGTTGTGCTAAATAATTTAAAAACTGGTTCGACGAAAATATTGTCTGCACAAAATGACCCTTTCTTAACTTACAATAAACCGGAAATATCAACATTCACATTAAAGGCCTCTGATGGACAAACTGATCTTTATGCAAGAATGATCAAACCTACAAATTTTGACCCCAACAAGAAATATCCGGTAATGTATTATCTATATGGTGGGCCTCATGCTCAAATGGTTCAAAACCGATGGCTGGCCGGCGCAGATATGTTCATGATGTATATGGCGAGTCAGGGATATGTAGTTTTCACCATCGATAATCGGGGATCCGGCAACCGAGGTCGAGATTTTGAACAAGCAACTTTTCGTCAATTGGGTACAGTAGAAATGGAAGATCAAATGGTAGGAATAAACTACCTTAAAAATCAAACATTCGTTGATCAAAGTAAAATGGGGATATTTGGCTGGAGTTTTGGAGGATTTATGAGCACCACTATAATGACACACCAACCTGATATCTTTAAAGCTGCAGTAGCTGGAGGTCCGGTAATAGATTGGAAATACTACGAGATTATGTACACGGAGCGTTATATGGATACGCCTGAAACCAATCCCGAGGGTTACAAAAATGCCAGTTTATTAAATAGGGTTTCAGATTTGAAAGGAAAACTACTGATTATTGAAGGGCTAGAAGATGGAACAGTTGTGCCTCAACATTGCTATTCGTTTATCAACGAATGCATTGCCAAAGGAGTACTGCTGGATTTTTTCCCCTACCCCAATCACGAGCACAACGTAAGGGGAAAAGACCGCATTCACTTATATATGAAAATAGAAGATTATTTTAAAAGAAACTTATGAAAAAGTCAGAAAAACTAAGTTACCAAGCCGCGATAACAGAGCTGCAGCTAATTATGGAATCTATCCAGAAAAACGAGGTTGGAATAGACGACCTTGCCGAACGAATAAAAAGAGCAGCAGAATTGGTTGCCTTTTGCCAGCTAAAATTACGGGAAACAGAGGAGGAAATCAGGCGAATCAGCCAACCTGACGTAGAGTAGAAACTATGTAGAAATCTTACAATTTCTTCAAATTACTACCATTTAAAGTTCAAATCATCAGACCAAAACCGAAGAAGTGCTATACACTTCCTCTATTTCGTTTAGAATTTTGAAAATTGAATCAGGATCATCCAGCAGCACCAATTGCATTCTGTAGTTTTTGATATTTTCAAAACCTCTGAAGTAGTTGGTGTAATGTCTTCTCATTTCTAATACGCCAAGTTTCTGTCCTTTCCACTCTATCGAATGTATCAGATGTTGCCTTGCGGCTCCTACCCTTTCGGCAGTCGTTGGTGCGCCCAACAATTCGCCTGTTGCAATATAGTGCTTTATCTCACGAAATATCCAAGGGTAACCGATACTGGCTCTTCCTATCATTATTCCATCCACACCATATCGCTCCTTGTATAATTTTGCTTTTTCAGGACTGTCAATATCACCATTACCAAAAATTGGAATTTTCATCCTGGGATTTGCTTTGACTTTTGCTATGTGCTCCCAATTAGCTTCCCCTTTGTACATCTGCTTCCTGGTGCGGCCATGAATTGAAAGTGCTTCTATTCCAACATCCTGCAATCTTTCAGCTACTTCTACAATATTTATATTGTCTTCGTCCCATCCAAGCCTCGTCTTAACTGTTACTGGTTTATTGGAAGCTTTAACGACACTTTCTGTCAATTTCACCATCAAGGGAATATCTCGTAAAATGCCGGCACCTGCCATTTTACAAACTACTTTCTGCACCGGACAACCGAAATTAATATCAATTAAATCCGGATTCGCTTCTTCTATTATAGGAACAACACCTTCCATGTGTTCGATGTCGGCCCCAAAGATTTGAATACCAATAGGTTTTTCATAATCAAAGACATCCAGCTTTTTTCTACTTTTCCATGCATCACGTATTAAACCTTCCACGCTGATGAATTCTGTGTACATCAAATCAGCACCTGCACTTTTACAAAGGCGACGAAAAGGTGGGTCACTAACATCTTCCATAGGAGCCAACAACAATGGAAAATCAGGAAGTTCTATATTTCTTATCTTTACCATACTTGCTTGCAAAGGTAGAGCTTAATAGGATGAAAGCAAAAAAAAATTTAGATCAACAATTATTTAAGTATTTGTTTACTTTATTACTTATTTATATCTTATCTTTGCATATAGAAAATGAAATAAAATATTTTTTGCTGTTCAAACAAATTAAGTAGAAATTGATCCATATTCAGGTTAAGAAGCAAGTTAATTTTCCTTCAACTAATAATTCTTGGACAAAACAAGTATATAAATGCTAAAACGCGCGATTTGCGAGCACAATTAGATATTTATTATTTTTCTATTAAAGTATTTATTTACTTTATTGCTCTTATTTAAATTTAATTGGCATCAGCAAGTCATAGATAACTGTGAAATTGTAGAAGTATGATTTTTTAATACAATGAGCTCGTAAATCAATGAAACTTAACGTTTCATGTTGCCTTGATTGTAGAGGTAGATTACTTGCAATAAAATATCAACGTTTTAATTGCCAACTTTCAGGTTTTGCTTATACTTTTGTTGAAAAATCATAAAATGGACTTAAGCAATACTTCAAAATTGGCCATAAGATCGGTCGTATACATTTCTTCACAGATGGGGAAATCCAAATATGTTAATATCAATGAAATCGTAGAAAATGTTGAAGAGAATGGGCACACAGTGCGAAAAGTGCTTCAAATTCTGGTAAAACATAGTATTATTAATAGTTTGCAAGGATCGAAAGGTGGGTTTGCTGTCAGCATAGAACAAATGGAAACACCCATTATTCAAATAGTTCAAACAATAGAGGGGCTCAACAAAATCAATAGTTGCATATTGGGTTTAAGTAAATGCACTTCAAAGCAACCCTGTCCGCTGCATGAAGAATATCAGAAAGCCAAAGCAATTATTCATAAAATATTGATGGAAAATACGATTGCCGATCTAACTCGAATGCATCAAACAGGACAAGTTCATCTGAAAAGTTAGACGGTATGATTAAAGGAAAATATGAATGAATTAGATACAAAGTTCTGGATTAGAATATCACTTTTAAATCTATGTATTGTAGCAGGACTTGGCGTTTTGATGCGGTACAAAATTGGATTTGAATTTCCCTACTTTGATCAAAAATTCATTCAACACGCGCACTCTCACTTTGCCTTCAGTGGTTGGGTCAGCCACACCTTATTTGCTTTTTTAGTTAGTTTTCTCTTGTCAACACTCAACCACAAAGCGAGTATAAAGAAATACCGGTTCACAATCATTTTTAATCTCTGCTGTGCATATGGAATGCTCATTTCTTTTAGTATACAGGGATATGGACTTGTGTCTATTGCTTTCTCAACGGCATCGATATTAAATTCTTTTTTGTTCACCTATTATTACTTAAAAGATCTCAGGGTGGTTTCCGACCTCCACCCCTCCAAAAACTGGATTATTGCTGCGTTGGTTTTTAACGCAATTTCTACTGCAGGAACGTTTTCTTTGGCTTACATGATGATGAGTAAGTATTTGCCGCAGCATCTTTACTTGGGTTCTGTATATTTCTATTTACATTTTCAATATAACGGGTGGTTCTTTTTTTCCTGTATGGGCTTATTTTTGGCATATCTCTATAGAAAGCTCCCTGAATTACTCATCCCTAAGCCTATTTTTACTTTACTTGTCTGGAGCTGTATTCCCGCATTTTTTCTCTAAACACTATGGGCTAAGTTGCCAACTTGGTTGTATGTGCTTGTAGTGGCCGGTGCGCTGGGCCAATTTATTGGTTGGTTTATTTTTTTGAACTTTTTATATAAAATTCGAGGTAAACTTAAAGCCATTTTTGCACCTTCCGTTCGGATCCTTTCGGTATTATTAGTGCTGACAATTAGTATAAAATTCCTATTACAATTGGGTTCAACAGTCCCGGAAATCAGCAAATTTGCTTTTGGATTTCGTTCGATAGTAATTGCGTATTTACATCTTGTTTTGTTAGGGATAATTACTATATTTTTGATTACTTACGCACTGGCGATGAACTTCATTCAATTGAATCATCGGAATGCCTACTTTGGCCTGGCTGTTTTTACAGGTTTTGTTTTTCTGATAGAAATCATCTTAGCGATTCAAGGAATTGCTTCATTTACCTATACCTTAATCCCCTACAGCAACGAATTGTTGCTCATTTGCTCAGTAGCACTTTTTGCAGGGTTGATTGTGCTTTACAAATCACAAGATAGGCTCACTAAACGGTAAACAGGAGATCAAACATTTGGATTAAAATTATAATTATATCAAATCACTTTATTAAATATTGTCAAAATGAAAAAGTTCACAATTTATTCAGCCTTTTTGGCACTGCTTTCAATTATTGCAATTTCTTGCGGAAATGGTACTTCCAGCACCGGAGCTGAAAGTGCTACCGCTTCACCTACAGTCGGCCAGTCCGGTGTTGTTGACGAAACTTCCGCTAAAAACATAGTACAGGTTGCGGTTGGAAGTAAAGACCATACAACTTTGGTAACCGCTGTTAAAGCAGCTGAACTAGTAGACGCACTCAGCAACGCCGGACCTTTTACTGTTTTTGCTCCTACTAACGATGCCTTTGCTAAACTTCCTGCCGGCACAGTTGAAGGCCTGCTGAAGACAGACAAGAAAAACGATTTAAAGGGAATTTTGGAGTACCATACTTACGTTGGTTCTTTGAAAACAGAATATCTTCAAGATGGTCAATCTTACGAAATGGTCAGTGGGGGAAAAATCAAAATTAGCTTGAAGGATGGCAAGGTTATCGTTAATGACAAAGCTACTGTTCTGGCCACAATTCCTACCTCAAATGGAATTATTCACGTAATTGATCAGGTATTATTACCTTAAATGGAATAAAAAAGGCACTCGTTTTACAACAAGTGCCTTTTTTTTATCTGTATTTTTTATAAATCTTTTTTATGAAATAGTCTAAGTGAAACTAAAAATGGTGCTACTCCCCATAAAATCAATAATATAAATGCCGTAATCATTCCCGATTTCGTTCCAAAAAAATCTTTAAAAATAGCTCCTGTATATCCCATCATTGCCGAAACATCTAAGTGTAGCAAAATAAGGATTCGCGCTAAATCAAGTGGACTAAATGCTGTAATACCAATCATCATTTTTTCAATAGGATACTCCGACAACTGAAATACAAGAAAAAGCACCAAGCCGTCAAAAAGCAAAGCGAAAAATAGCCACAACAAGATCGAAATGCCAATGCCTTTGGCTTTATCTCGACTTAAAATTGAGCTCAAGAAAGCAAGTGCGATAAACACAAGTGTAATCAAAGAGCCAATTGAAAGCATCATTGTTGCAATATCGAATGGTGCATAAACGAACAAAGGTATTCCAACACCTACTAAAAATGCAGTAACCATACTAATCGAAAGCCCTAAAAACAAACTCCACCATATTTGCTTTCGTCTAATCGGTTGACTCAAGAGCAATTCAATAAATTCAGTACTATTATAAACATAAATAGTAGCAAAAAGGATAGATACCAGTGGCACAACGAGTAGAATAATATTCAAAAGCGTAAGAATACCTTTTGTACTGTTATCTTCCAGGGTAAATGTGCTCCACGAAAATGCTGCAAGCAGCAACATGTAAAAGATAACTATTTTATTCCTTACGATATCCCAAAAAACGAGCGATGTAATTTGTTTCATTTTGTTTGTCCTTTTAGCACTTTAGCGATCGCTTTTGAAATCCTTTCTTCTCCGCTTGAAATTTTAAGCTCTTCAACAGACTGATGAAAAACCACCTTTCCATCTTGCATAAATAAAATTTGTGTTACAAGGTCATCCAATTCGCTTAACAAATGGGAAGTAATCAGTATCAGTTTGCCTTTTTCTTTCTCAGCGACTATTTTCTCCTTTAGAATTTCTGAAGCAAGGGGGTCTAATCCGGCGGTTGGCTCATCAAGAATAAGTACGTTTGGGTCAAATAAAAAAGCAAGTAATGCACTTACCTTTTGAGTTGTTCCTCCCGAAAGGGTATGCATCTTTTTGTATAAAATAGTCTCCAAATGAAAAGCATTGATCAGATCATCATCTAATTTGCCTTTGAAATTGCGGAGGCTTTTAATCATATCTACAATCTGTCCTATCGTTCGATTTTCAGGATATCTTCCGATTTGTGGCATGTATCCTATTTCGTTTCGATACTCAACATTATTACGGATATTACTTCCACCAAAGAGGATTTCTCCTTTGTCTGGTAATACCATGCCAAGCACAGACTTAATGAGCGTCGTTTTACCGCAACCATTTGGACCAATTATCGCCACGCATTGCCCTGCTTGAAAAGTCACGCTGACGTCCTTTAAAACTTCAATATGTCCAAAATTTTTTGAAATATTGTTTATTTCTATCATATGGATAGTTTTCTCATTAGAGGTCGATTATCGATAAAATTGTCAGGTGTCAGACTCGGCAGCATTTTTTCAGATCTGTCTAAAAGTGTAACCATAAAGCTTCTGAAAAGCAACATCGCAGGTGGATTGTTTTCAACGATTACTGAAAAAAGACTCAGTGGATGGTATGGAATATCACCAACAAGATCTTTGTTCAAGTCGAAACCCTCATATTTGTCCCAATAATTGCCATTGAATGTGTTTAAGACTAGACTTCCGTTGGTACTTATATCAAAGGTGTTTCCAATATAATTGTTTTCTGCGATAGTATTGTCCATGCAACTTGCCTGGATTTTCATACCCCAGCCATTGTTTCTAAACTCATTTCGTGCAACTTCAATTCTGCTGGTGCCCTCCATAAAAATTCCGGACGTGTTGCTCACAAAATGATTACCTAAAATGTAGCTGTCTGAAATTTCTTTTAGTAGTATGCCATACGAAGCGTCACCCCAGTTCTCTTCAAACGTATTATTGAACATTTTCACATTCTTGGTAAACATTACCGCAACTCCGGCACCATTTCTTTGGAAAAGATTGCCAATATAGGCGTCTGAATTAGAAAACATAAAATGCAGTCCATAACGAATATTTTCGCTAGAAATATTTCTCCAAATAATAGAATTCGTTACAAATTCGAAATAAATTCCGTCACGATGGCCAGATACTTTGTTGTGAATAATCTGTAAACTATCACTTTTCCAACAATGGATACCATTACCAATTTGTTGCTCTTCAGAGCCTGATGCGCTAATAATGTTATCCTTAATTAGGCAATTCATGCTGTATTGCAAATAAATTCCAAAAAAATTGTCATCCAGAATATTATTTAATATCTGGATGTGATTTCCTTCGTAAACTTTAATCGCTCCTGGATCATTCAAAGTGGAATAACCGGAGTGTTGCAATTTAAAACCAGCAAAAACAACATTATTTGCTTTAATAGAAACGATTTCATATAGTTCCTGACCATCCAGTATGGGATAGTCAACTCCAATTAGTACCAATGATTTATCAATAATTACATTCCCTTCTTTGTATAAACCCTGATGAACAAGGATTGTATCGAAAGGCTTCGCAGCATTAATAGCTAACTGCAATTTTTTAAAAGGAAAATCCTTCCCTACTTCCAGCCGAGCGGCAAATAGTACTTGGGGCAAAAGATAAAAAATGGCTACACAGAAAACAACAATTTTTCTAAAGATCATAACTACTTTGCGTTCAGTAATTTCCATGTCAAAATTTCAGATCCGGGGTTCATCGCCAGTACATCAGCTTTTTCTTTGGTACTCAGCGCTGCAAAATTTCCGCCCATAGGACTTTTTAAGTTTTCATTGTAAACAAAAAAAGCAGATTCTGCATTTATTAAGGCATTACCCGAATTAAATTCAGAAACAAAGAATTTCGCAGTATTGCTATTTTCCATAGTATTTTTATAATTTATCATACAAGATAAATCATCAAATTTGTAAGTTCTACCTTTTTGGGTCAAAAGTGCTGTACTAAATTTCAAGTCAGAAATACTCATTTTGCAATAATCGCATTTGTCTCTGTTTATCTGGATTCTATCAGGAACGGCCTCAGAACAACCCATCAAGATTAATGCAAAAGCAAAGGAAAGAATAGTATTCAATTTCATTTTGATATTTTTTTTCTATAGAATTGTGCACCAAGCATTAAAATTCCACTAACTATAAATAACCAACCTCCAATATCAGGAATGGAATAAGCTCCAAAATTAAGCAATTGTTTAAATCCAATCAAGGGTGGTTGATAGGCCATTCCGGGAACTATAATTGCTGCATTTGGATCTAAGTCATGTCCGTAATTGTACTCCCATCTCCAAAAATCGGCCATGGCAACGACACCGAAAACAATAAAAGAAATCAACAGAAATAAGTGAAATTTTTTGTTTCCAATCACTGCAACCAAAAGTGATAACAATGCAAAAAAAGCAATAATGTACTTTAGAATTGAAAATTCGACAAAATCTTCGGCATGCAATGTCTTCATTCCAATATAGTGATTCAAACCATTAATAATTTCAACATTCCCTCCCAACTTATCAGCATAAATCAGCAGGTAAAGCCCCTCCGGGTATTGCGGTGCATCCAGCTCAATTCTCCATATCGGTACGAAAATCGCTATCGCCAGAAGAATTCCAGCCAATGCTACTAATATTCTATTTATAATTAGCATGGTAGATTTTAGATGAAAAAAAAGGGTAGGACATCCTACACATGCTATCCCTACCCTTTCTTTTGATTGATATTAAACTATTTTTTTATATAATCCAACTTACTATTTTACTTCCGGAACGGGTTTGTTCAAACTGAAGCTAATTGGCACTTTAGAACTTGATGGAGAAACGCGAACATATCCCTGCATTTCCTGATGTAAAGCGCTGCAAAAGTCAGTACAATACATTGGAAACATTCCCACTCTATCCGGTGACCATTTCAAGGTCGCAGTTTCTCCGGGTAGGATCAGCAATTCCGCATTTGCAGCTCCTTTTATAGCGAAGCCATGTGGAACATCCCAATCTTGTTCAAGGTTCGTTACGTGAAAGTAAACATCATCTCCCACTCTGATACCTTCAATATTATCCGGCGCGAAGTGAGAACGAATGGAAGTCATATACACATGAACTTTATTTCCTTCACGGATTACTTTTGATTCTTTTTCACCCTTTGTTACATAAGGATGATTATTTTCTTCAATTTTAAAAATCTTCAACTGTCCATTATTGCGTATCAGATCCGCTGGAGCAGCTTGTGCGTAGTGTGGTTCCCCGATTGTTGGATAGTCAAGCACCATCTGCATTTTATCTCCGCTGATATCAAATATTTGGGCACTTTGAGCTAATTCAGGACCAGTTGGCAGATACCTGTCTTTTGTGATTTTGTTGTAAGCCATCAGATATTTTCCAAAAGGTTTTTTACTGTCACCGCCCGGAATACACAAGTGACCAACTGAGTAAAATGTAGGTACACGGTCTAAAACGGTTAAATCCTTCAAGCTCCATTTCACCACTTCAGAAGAAACGAAGAATGTTGTATATGCATTTCCTTTTCCATCAAACTCAGTGTGCAAGGGGCCTAAACCTGGTTTTTTCACTTCACCATAGAGAGCGGCTTCGTATTTTACCACCGGTATACCATCAAATTCACCATCATATGATTTTGCTGCAATTGCAGTTTGCAACTTATCAAAACTAAATACAGGAATCAATGCAGCTAATTTTCCACTACCAACGATATACTCACCGGTTGGATCAACATCACATCCGTGTGGAGATTTTGGACAAGGCAACATATAGCAAATATCTTTAAGTTCCTTGCTGTCAAGTACTAAAACCTCATTTTTCATTTCAGAAGTACCTGTGTGAGTTTTATCGTTCCAAATATTGTGTGCATATTTGGCTGGAATTTTCTTACCCTTTCCCGCCTTAATGTATTCCTCTGCTTTCTTCCAGTTGACAGCCATGATGTAATCTTTGTCTTTTTGAGAAGCATTTACTTCAAGCAAAGTAGAAGCTTGCTCTGTGTTATAACAAGAGAAAAAGAACCATCCATGAGACTTGCCTTTACCCGCGTGGCTTAAATCAAAATTGACACCTGGACATGCAATTTGAAATGCGATATCCATGTTGCCACTAGTTTTATCTACACTGATAAAACTTAAATAACCTTTGAAATTTTGCTTATATGTATTAATCGCTACGTCACCATTTGAATTATCAGGCGGCACACTAAATCGGGTACCCGCTACTACATATTCTGTATTTTCAGTAATAAAAGGTGAAGAGTGGTTGCCGGCACTGTTTGGCAGTTCAATTATTTCTGCCGTGCGGAATGTTTTAAGGTCAATACGCGCTACACGAGGTGTGTTGTTGGCATTTCCAAATACCCAACGGCCATCGACTTCACCATTGGTTTGTGACATTTCGGTATGGTGCAAATCATCCCATGGAACAAATCCATGCGAAGTGTTCAACATCGGTTTTGTCTCTTCGCTATATCCCCATCCCTTTTCAGGATCAACGGAAAATACAGGAATGACACGAAATAGCCGACCACTTGGAATACCATATACACTCATTTGCCCGCTAAAACCACCTGAAACAAAATTATAAAATTCATCATATTTACCGGGAGCAACATAAGCTTTCGCTGCATTACCAGTAACTGCTGCATTACCGGCATTTTTAGGCTTACAGGATGTAAATAATGTAAACCCTAGCAGCACAATTGAACTGAGAATTGAAATTTTCTTCATTTTACTTGATATTTAATTAAATAATTAATGTTATTATTTTATCCCGTCATTCTTCCGCATGAACTCAACAATACTTCGCGCTTCGTCTTCTGCCAGAGATTGATTGGGCATACGCACGAGACATAGTTCCAATTGAGCCTGAACCGCTGGATCTTTATCTATCATAGGATCTGGATTGGTGATAAAATTCATAATCCACTCAGGAGCTCTTCTGGAGGTAACACCTTTCCAACCAGGGCCAACTAATTTTTCTTCAGTCAATTTATGGCAAGAAGCGCATTTCACACCCTGTACTTTAGCACCGGCCTCGGCCATTGCAACATCCAGATTTGCAGATACCTTAACATTATCTGCATTAAATTTTCCTTCTCCACGGTGTGCATCATACTTTGACGGTTCTGCAACCATACTTTTGGGGGCTGTTGTTGATTTGTTGCCACTCCCTCCACAAGCAGCAAACAAGACAGCAATAGATAGAAATAATGGTAAAAACAATCTTCTCATTTTGTTAATTTAATTTAGACCTGTTTTAAATAATAATTATTGTTCAAAGATAAACTGATGTAATACACAAAAATATGACAAATATCAACTTATATGCTAATTTATGTCATTAATTTTATCAATATTAGTTATATTAATACTAAATAGTAGAATAAAGTCTTTACTACAGGGACTAAAGAAGGTGAATAATTATATTATTTAGATTTATTCTACTTATTTGTGGCATTTAGAAATGAAGCTTATTATAAAATTTCTAATCAGCGATTGAAGAAACTCAAAATACAACGCCGGCAATAGGACTACTCAATCTAACATTACACAAAGCATTCCATTGTTCACATCGCAGTTTATTAAAACACTTCCACTGAATCCATTAGTAATCCATTTACAGTTGATAGAATAGAAAACCGAATAATCAAGTTATGATCCAATACAATAACTTCGCAACCTGGACTAAGGAAAAAATGAAAAAAAAAATGCCCTTTGACAGCAACGTATCAAAGGGCACTACAATCGAAGTTCAGTTATCTACTTTTTAAACAACGATTCCACAAAAGCAGTTTTATTAAAAATCTGAAGTTTATCAATAGATTCACCGACACCAATAAATTTAATAGGTACTTTAAATTGGTCAGAAATACCAATTGCAACGCCTCCCTTTGCAGTACCATCTAATTTGGTTAAAGCTAGACAGCTGACCTCCGTAGCGGCTGTAAATTGCTTGCATTGCTCAATGGCATTTTGTCCGGTAGTGGCATCTAGAATCAATAAAACATCATGCGGAGCATCAGGGAACGCTTTATCGATTGATCGTTTTATTTTTGTCAATTCCTGCATAAGTGAAGTTTTGGTATGCAATCTTCCTGCCGTATCAATGATTGCGACGTCGCAGTTGTTGTCGAGTGCATACTTTGTCGTTTCATACGCTACGGCTGCGGGATCCGAATTCATACCTTTGTCGTAAAAATCGCATCCAATTCGTTC
>JBMOJB010000091.1:0-14161 GCA_049316985.1 Saprospiraceae bacterium
ATACATAAACTGTTTGCATAAATAATGTCACTCCCCAATAAATAATTGTGAGCCAAATAAAGCGCGCCGTGCCTACGGCACTCAATTTTGGGGGGCTATGTTGGATGGATTGAAATCCATCCATACAAAATATGCCGAACCTCTGGTTCTTAAAATTTTTGTTGCTTTTTCGGACCATTTGCAAATTACATTATACTCCGAAACTTCAATTGATAATTGTCAATTGTCAATTGTCAATTGATTTCTATTTCTCAAATAGCCAGGCAAATGGTTTGAAAGGTTTTTCGTACTGTAAATTATATTTCTGTATACTATTTTTACTAATGTAATCCACAGCTTCCTCTATGGAATCAGTAACCAAAAACATCTTTAAGTCTTCGGCGGATATGGTTCCTTTTGAGATCATAAAATCAATGTGAGACGTAACATCTTTGTGAAATTCTTTATCAAATATCACAATAGGAAAATCGCTTAGCTTTTTAGTTTGTATTAATGTGATTGCCTCGAAGAATTCATCCAGTGTGCCGAATCCTCCCGGCATTACGACAAAGGCATAAGAATACTTTACCAACAACGTTTTTCTGACGAAAAAATAGTGAATATTGACCCATTTGTCGAGATATGGATTTGGTTTTTGTTCCTGGGGAAGTATTATATTGCAACCGACTGATCGGCCGCCAACGTCTTTTGCGCCCCTATTGGCAGCTTCCATAATTCCCGGTCCGCCACCTGTCATAATCGCAAAGCCCAGTCGGGCAATCTCTGCCGCGAGTGTTCTGGTCTGGATATAACTGGGATGGTCTTCTTTGAAGCGGGCTGATCCAAAAATGGTCACGCAAGGTCCAGTAAAATGAAGCGCACGGAATCCCCTGATAAAATCAAGCAATACCATAATTGTCATTTTGAATTCTTTCCAGCGCGATTGCGGACCCTCCAAAAATTTAATTTCGTCTTTTCTCATGGTACAAATATAAAGCTGCAAATTGATTTTTTATACAACAAAAACGATTTAGCTGCAATTTTAATAGCTTCTAATTTGTAGCATTTACCGCAGCAAATAGCAGGTAAATTCCTGTCTTTTTACTTTTTATCCTTATCTTTGCGCCTGATTCATCAAAAAGGATGAATTTTTCAAAATAATATTTCACAACCTATTTATAAATTATTGATATTTAATTATTTGCAAATAATATTAAGTATCTGCTTAAGCAAAATATGGAATACCGTCCGCAGGAAATCGAAAAGAAATGGCAACAATACTGGAGAGACCATGAGACCTACAAGGTGTCGAACAACAGTGCAAAACCAAAATTTTACATTTTGGATATGTTTCCTTATCCTTCAGGATCAGGACTACACGTTGGTCATCCGTTGGGGTATATTGCTTCTGACATATTTGCGCGATACAAACGTTTGAGTGGTTTCAATGTCTTACATCCAATGGGCTACGATTCATTTGGTCTTCCGGCGGAGCAATACGCCATTCAGACGGGAACGCATCCTGCAGTAACTACAGAAAAAAACATTGCGCGCTACCGTGAGCAACTGGATAATATTGGTTTTTCATTTGACTGGAGTCGGGAAGTACGCACTTCTGAACCTGACTACTACAAATGGACGCAGTGGATCTTTATGCAACTTTTCAATCATTATTATGATAAAAATGAAGATAAAGCACTGCCGATCACTGCATTAATAGCAAATTTTGCTAAAAGCGGAAATACAAATGTAAATGCGGTTTGCGACGAAGACACCCCCATTTTCTCTGCGGAAGAATGGAATGCTATGTCTGAAAAAGAGCAACAATTGATGCTTCTGAAATATAGATTTACTTTTCCTGAGGAAAGTTTTGTCAATTGGTGTGCTGCGCTTGGTACGGTTCTTTCCAATGATGAAGTCAAAGATGGACTAAGTGAAAGAGGTGGATATCCGGTTGAGCGCAAACTGATGAAGCAGTGGAGCATGCGCATCACTGCTTATGCGGATCGACTTATTCAAGGTCTGGATCAAATCAACTGGTCGGATTCACTGAAGGAGCAACAGCGCAACTGGATAGGCCGCTCTCAAGGTGCAAGTGTTCGTTTCAGTGCTGAAGACAATAGCTACCAGATCGAAGTGTTTACAACCCGTGCGGATACCATATACGGTGTAAGCTTTATGGTGCTGGCGCCGGAACATGAACTGGTCAACACCATTACAACAGCAGCGCAAAAAGAAGAAGTAGAAAACTACCAGAAATGGGCTGCTTCCCGATCTGAACGCGACAGAATGGCCGAAACCAAAAAAGTATCAGGTGCATTTACCGGTGCATATTGCATCAATCCTTTTAACGGAGCAAAAGTACCCATCTACATTGCTGATTACGTATTGGCAGGTTATGGAACAGGTGCCGTTATGGCTGTACCTTCAGGAGATCAACGCGACTGGAATTTCGCCAAACATTTCAACTTACCGATCATTCAGATTCTGGATGCACAGCAAAATCTGGAAGAAGCGGCCGACAATACCAAAGAGGGAAAATATGTCAATTCGGGAATAATCGATGGCATGTCGTACAAAGAAGCTACTGCGACCTTGATTGCCTGGCTGGAAGAAAAAGGAATTGGAAAAGGAAAAATTCAGTATCGTCTTCGCAATGCTATTTTCAGTCGCCAGCGTTATTGGGGAGAACCGGTACCGGCGTATTGGAATGATGGCGTTCCTTATCTAATAGAAGAAAGTGAATTGCCTTTGATACTACCTAAAATAGAGAAATTCCTTCCAACTGAAACAGGAGAACCTCCTTTGGGAAGAGCAGAAAACTGGAAGTACAAAGGCAAATACGAATATGAACTGAGCACCATGCCGGGATGGGCCGGATCTTCATGGTATTGGTATCGTTACATGGACGCAAGCAACGATAAAACATTTGTTTCCAAAGAGGCTGCCAATTACTGGAAAGATGTAGATCTATATCTGGGAGGAACTGAGCACGCAGTCGGACATTTGTTGTACAGCAGATTCTGGAATCATTTCCTGTATGACCTTAGACTGGTTCCTGAAAAAGAATTTGCTAAAAAACTGGTTAATCAGGGAATGATACAGGGACGAAGCTTGTTCCTGAATCTGAAATCAGGGCGTAAATTACACGTCAATGTCAATCTGGCTGATGACAAAGACCGATTGTTCAAACCGGTTTATAGTCAGATGATCACGGAAGACAATCGTTTTGACGGGATAGATATTGCAAATGACATCGATTGGACCAAAGATGACAGTGGTAAAGAATATGTGATGCTTACGGCTGAAATTGAAAAAATGTCTAAATCAAAATTCAATGTCGTCAATCCGGATGACATTGTAGCCCAATACGGTGCAGATTGCTTCCGCATGTACGAGATGTTCCTTGGACCGATAGAAGATGCCAAACCATGGAGTACAACCGGTATTTCGGGCACACAAGGATTTTTGCGCAAGCTATGGACCTTGTTCTATGATGTAGAAAAGGGAAAGTCAATCGTAAATCAGGATGAACCTACGAAAGAGCAATGGAAAGTACTGCACACCTGCATCAAAAAAGTTGCTGAAGACATCGAGCGTTTTTCATTCAATACCTCCGTGGCAGCTTTTATGATTTGTGTAAACGAATTGAAGCGCATGAATTGTAATTCTGCCAAAATATTGCAGGACCTAGTGGTAATACTTGCACCTTTTGCTCCGCATATCAGCGAAGAATTATGGCACCTACTGGGTAATGAAGGTTCTGTCTGTGATGCATCGTTCCCCGCTGTAAACGAAGAATGCCTGAAAGACGACAGCGTCACCTACCCTGTCGCTATCAACGGAAAAACCCGCGACACGATGGATTTCGATGTCAACGCCACGCAAGCCGATATTGAAGCTGCCATCTTTGCCAATGACAAGATCCAAAAACACCTGGAAGGCGCAGCCATCAAGAAAATTGTGTTTGTAAAGGGGCGAATGGTAAATATAGTTGTATAATTGACAATTGACAATTGACAATTGACAGCTAAATTACTATATTGGCTATATTAATAAATCGTAGAATAACTTAGTAATTTCGTCAAATCAAAAGAATAAATAAGACAATTGTTAATTGTTAATTGTCAATTGTCATTTGTAAACTAAACTGTAATTGTTAACTAAATCTAAATTCCTTTTCTACTTCTTTTTCTCAATTATTTGCCTGCAAGTGATTGGGTCTTTGTCGTTTGGGATCATGCAGAAAATTAATTATTTCCGGCAACAAGCTTTTTATAAAGATTTAGATAAACTTACTGAAATCCTGCTTACATCCGAACAGTTTGAACGATATAAAGTCAATTCGCATGAGATTGTAATCGAAAATGTATTTTATGACATTAAAAGTACCGATTTGATCGCAGATGGAAACGTAAAATTACTCCTCAAACAAGATCTATTTGAAACTTTTTTAGTGTTTACCGCTGCAAATAGCAATCTTCCTCATAATAAGAAAGAAAATAAATTCAACGATTTACAGCTTCCAGCAGATGCAATTCGGATTGAATACAATTTCCAAAACGTTGCAGCTGCAACCGAATATAAATCATCCATATATTTGTTTCTGAATAAAATCCTAAAGGGATTTCACGCTTTACCTTCCCAACCTCCTGAGTTGTTTGCTTAATCCATTGTTAGAAAAAGCTATATTATCGTAACTGTTACTATAGCTGTGATTAGTTGCATGGCATTGTCTGTTCGACCATTATCTAATTTCGTAAAACAATTCAAAATTGAAAAAATATTTAAGTTACCTATTTTGTGCAATGTCTTTCTTTGCTCAAGGTCAAAATGATAGCACCAGTAATCCCATCGAATTGAATACCGTGGTAATTGGCGCCTCAAAAACCGCCATTAACAAGCGGGAAGTATCTCAACAAATTGAGACGATAACAGCAAAAGAAATCCGATTGCAGAATTTCCAGAATACCGCCGATATGTTGGGAAACAGCGGCACCATTGCTATTCAAAAGAGTCAACAAGGAGGAGGAAGTACGGTAATCAGAGGATTAGAAGCCAATAAAGTGCTCTATGTCGTCGATGGCGTGCGGATGAATAATCTGATTTTCAGAGCCGGTCACCTACAAAATATTCTTACAGTTGATGAAAACATCATAGCCCGCGCTGATGTAGTTTTTGGATCTTCTTCAACCATTTATGGCAGCGATGCTTTGGGAGGCACTATTTTTCTGGAGACTTTGAAGCCAAAGTTGAAAGACGAAACTGAAAAGACGTATAGCGGAAATGCATTTGCACGTTTTGGTACGGTCAATCAAGAGAAAAAGTTTCATGCGGATCTAAATATTGCCGGAAAAAAATGGGCCTCTTTGACATCGATTACCAGAAGTATTTTCGACGATCTGAAAATGGGGAGCCGCCAAAATGGTGATAATGACTTCTTTGGAGCTCGAAAATTTTACGTACAAAACTTTAATGGCAAAGATTCATTGGTAAAGAATTCAGATTCATTATTGCAAAAATTTTCTGCATACCAGCAATTCGATATTATGCAAAAGGTTCTGTATAAACAGTCGGATAAAATCGCGCATGATCTGAATTTCCAATTCTCAACTACCAATGATGTTCCACGATATGATCGATTAACGGATCCAAAAGGCAATGGTCTCAGCAATGCAGAATGGTATTACGGTCCTGCAAAACGGATATTGGCAGGTTACAATCTGAATGCAAAAGATATCCTGGCTGGACAAAAGTTACATCTCGGCATACATTACCAAAATGCCGTTGAAAGTCGCCATCAGCGCAGATTTGGAAGTTCTGATCGACAACATCGCTATGAAGATGTAAAATCAATAAACCTCAATGTTGACATCAACAAGAACTTTGAAAATCTCAAAATCCAGTATGGTCTGGAAATTCAAAATGACAAGCTTAAATCAAGCGCCAACAAAGAGAATATCATTAATGGTATGGTTTCTCCATTGGATACGCGTTATCCAAATGGCGACAACAGCATGTTTCACAGTGATTTGTACGGACGGGCGCAATATACGATCAAAGAAAAAACTATTTTGAATTTTGGTCTTCGAGGAGGTTATGCTCTTTTGCACAGCACACACAACGACACCACTTTTTTTCGTCTTCCCTACTCTACTATCGATCAAAAAAACCTGACCTATAGCGGAAGTCTGGGTATAGTTCATAATCCATTTCAAAACTTAAAACTTAGTGCAAACATTTGTAGCGGATACCGCGTACCAAATATGGATGACCTTTCGAAGATTTTCGATACTGCAGTAGGCACCTTGATTGTACCCAATTCCGATCTCAAGCCTGAAAAGACGATTACTTTCGATGGAGGAGTTACACTTTGGAAAGGAAGAAAAATGCAGTGGGAAAATACCGGATATTACACGCGCTTGATTGATGCAATCGTCACTTCTGATTTCAAATACAATGGAAAAGATTCTACCTTGTATCAGGGTGTATTGAGCAGGGTCGTGGCCAACCAAAACCTTAGGAAAGCTTATATCATTGGATTTTCAAGTAATCTTAAAGTAAATATTACTCCAAAATTGATGGTTTATGCCGGAGTATCCTATACAAAGGGAAGAATTGTTGCTGAAAATGCAGATACCCCGATTGACCATATTCCGCCGGCTTATGGAAAGTTTGGTATTCGCTATCAAAACAACAAGCTGACCACAGACTTTTATATGCTATTCAATGGCAAAAAAGATATCAAAGATTATTACCTGAATGGCGAAGACAATGAACAATATGCACCCAAAAATGGGATGCCCGCCTGGCAAACTTATAACCTGAAAGCATCCTATCAGGTGGCAAAATCATTCACCATACAAGCCGGAATCGAGAATATCCTGGATATACAATACCGCACTTTTGCATCCGGAATCAATGCGCCGGGCAGGAATTTCTATGGCACAGTACGATACGGGTTTTAATTGACAATTGACAATTGACAATTTGTAAATAAAAAAGCCACAGTAGGAAATTAATTTCCCCAACTGTGGCCTTTTTTATATCCTATGAAAAAAGAAAATAATCATTTTCAACTTTCAATTTTCAACTTTCAATTTACTTCACTTCCTCAAACTCCACATCACTTACTGCTTCTTCCTGATTGGCATTAGCATTTGGATTGCTTGAAGCATCTGCTTGACCATCTTGTGTAGCCTGGTACATTTCCTGACTGGCAGCTTGCCATGCAGCGTTTAATTTTTCCAAAGAAGAATCAATCATTGGAAGATCGTGCATTTTGTGTGCTTCACGAAGCTCGTTTAGTGCATCTTCTATTGCTGCTTTTTTCTCTGCAGGCAACTTCTCACCAAATTCTTTCAATTGCTTTTCAGATTGGAAGATCATTGAATCAGCTGCGTTGATTTTCTCTGCTTTTTCGCGTGCTTCTGCATCTGCACCGGCATTCGCCTCTGCTTCTGCTTTCATTCTCGCTACTTCTTCTTTTGACAAACCGGTTGAAGCTTCGATACGGATATTTTGTTTTTTACCGGTGCCTTTGTCTTCTGCAGAAACACTTAAGATTCCATTGGCATCAATGTCGAAAGTCACTTCAATCTGTGGTGTTCCACGCATTGCCGGTGGCAATCCTTCAAGGATAAATCGTCCCACTGAACGGTTGTCTCTGGCCATTTTGCGTTCACCTTGCAAGATGTGAATTTCCACACTTGGCTGGTTGTCGGCAGCAGTAGAGTAAATCTTAGATTTCTTTGTTGGTATTGTCGTATTGGCTTCAATAACCACATCATAGATATTACCCATGGTTTCGATACCCAAAGAAAGTGGAGATACATCCAATAACAGTACATCTTTCACTTCACCGGTCAATACACCACCTTGAATCGCAGCTCCGATTGCAACTACCTCGTCAGGATTTACACCCTTATTCGGTTTTTTGCCGAAGAACTCTTCAACTGCAGTCTGGATTCTCGGGATTCTTGTTGATCCACCGACAAGAATAACCTCATCGATATCATTGATGGTCATTCCGGCATCTTTTAGAGCCTGACGACATGGATCAAGAGATCTGCGAACCAAATCATCACTCAATTGCTCGAATTTTGAACGGCTCAATTTCACTACAAGGTGCTTAGGCATTCCATCAACTGCAGTGATGTATGGAAGATTAACTTCCGTCTCCTGAGAAGACGATAATTCGATTTTTGCTTTCTCAGCAGCATCTTTCAAGCGTTGCAATGCCATAGGATCTTTTCTAAGATCGATATTCTCCTGTGCTTTAAACGTATCGGCCAACCAGTTGATGATTACACGGTCAAAGTCATCACCACCCAAGTGAGTATCACCATTTGTAGATTTCACTTCGAATACACCTCCACCCAATTCAAGGATTGAGATATCGAATGTTCCACCACCAAGGTCATACACTGCGATAGTCATGTCTTTGTTGCGCTTATCCATACCGTAAGCCAAAGCAGCTGCTGTGGGCTCGTTGATAATCCTTTTAACTGTCAGACCTGCGATTTCACCCGCTTCTTTGGTTGCTTGACGTTGTGAATCATTGAAATATGCCGGAACGGTAATCACCGCCTCGGTCACTTCCTGACCCAAAAAGTCTTCAGCTGTTTTTTTCATTTTTTGAAGCACCATCGCAGAAAGTTCCTGAGCGGTATAAAATCTGTCGTCGATTTGAACGCGAACAGTATCATTATCACCTTTCACTACTTTGTACGCTGAATGTTCAACTTCTTTTCCAACTTCGCTGAAGCGATGTCCCATATATCGTTTGATAGATGCAACCGTCTTAGTTGGATTTGTAATCGCCTGTCTTTTGGCAGGCGCACCAATTTTTCTGTCTCCATTGTCAATAAAAGCCACAATGGAAGGTGTGGTGCGAGCCCCTTCATCATTTGCAATAACTACCGGTTCGTTACCTTCCATTACTGCTACACAAGAGTTGGTTGTACCTAAGTCTATACCAATAATTTTACCCATTTTTTTATTTGTTGTTATGTTAATTTCTTAATAAGGTTTAATAAAGATTCACTTATCCTACTCAATAAAAATGCCATTGCGTTTTTTTGACAAAAAGTCGGAAATAAACTGACATTCCTTGCAAAAAAGGCATAATAATGTAAAATAGCGGCTGACATTGTGGCACACAACTTGAATTTCATTGCAGCTTAACCGCATTACATGCAGAAATTTGAAATATTTGTATATTTTTGCGGCTTACCAACCAATACTTAAGTTTATGAACAGAATTAGCAAACTTATCGGTCCTCACCTCATTGCCACGCTAATTATGGTGGTATTTGCCATTATCTATTTCCTTCCGGCTTTTCAGGGAAAAACACTGGGCCAATCGGATGTGATTCAGGCAGGCGGTTCGCAAGTAGAAATTAAAAAATTTACCGCTTCTGAAGGTCGCGAAATGCTCTGGACCAACGGAATGTTTGCGGGAATGCCAACCTTTCAGATATATAGCACGCCGGGAAATAATTTCAATATTATCGGCGACACCATGTATCGCTCCTTGATGATGTTCCAAAGCGTTAGCAACCCTTTGGGATTACTTTTTGCTGCGATGATGGGCATGTATTTGTTGCTGATTAGTTTGCGCATTGATTGGCGAATATCGGTTGCCGGAGCAATATTGTACAGCCTCAGTACAACCCATATGATATTGATTGAAGCAGGACACGTCAATAAGATAGTCGCTTTGGCTTTATTGCCACCTACCTTGGCAGGTATTCTCATGATTTTCAGGGGAAAATACCTGAAAGGAGCCGCACTTACTGCTATTTTCGTTTGTTTACAACTAATAGCCAATCACATTCAGATTACCTACTACTTCTTCATATTAGTTGCTATCTATGGCATTTTTGCCTTAATAGAAGCTATTCAGAATGGCACTTTCACTAATTTTATTAAAGCGTCTGCCATCGCTATTCTTGCAGCAGTTGTTGGCGTATTGCCAAATACAAGTAAATTGTGGACAACACTGGATTATTCCAGCGAGTGTATTCGTGGTACTTCTGACCTTAAAGCAGTGGAAGGTGGCGCAGAAAAGCCTGCCGATGGATTAACAAAAGACTATGCATTTGGGCAATGGAGTTTCAGTAAAATGGAATCCTTCACACTGCTTATCCCCAATTTTATGGGTGGAGATGCAAGTCAGAATTTTGCAGTAGGAGAAGACGGACAATTAACCAAAAGTGATTATAAAGTGCTCGCATCGGTAAAAGACCGCGATGTGCAGCAAAGTCTGGTAGAAGCAGCCTCGCATTACTGGGGTGAACAAAGTTTTGTTTCCGGCGCCTGGTACTGGGGAGCGGTTTTGATTTTCTTCTTTTTCCTGGGTTTCTATACGCAGAAAAACATAATCCGCTGGTGGTCATTGACCGCGGTGGTGTTGATACTGATGATCAGCTGGGGGAAAAACTTCGCCGGCCTAAATTACTTCCTTTTTGACCATTTCCCTATGTTTAATAAATTCAGGGATCCGAAAATGATTATTGCTATTGGCCATATCTTTATGATCACATTTGGATTCATGGGATTACAGCAATTTTTTGGAAAAGAGCTTACTAAAGAAGAAAAGAATCGTTCTGTAATCCTGGCATTGTCAACCGTTGGTGGGTTGATTGTATTTGCATTGCTGTACGGGATTACTGCTTCATTGGTTGGCCCTGCTGATGCTGCCTTGGAATCACAATATCCAGATTTCATCCGGACTCTTCGCGCTGACCGTGCTGATCTTTTAACCGCTGATGCTTATCGTTCATTGTTGTATGTACTTGCTGTTGGGGGCTTATTATGGGCTTCGTTAAAGTACAACATCAACAAAATGGCCGTGTGTGTAGCGGTGCTCGCACTTGCTTTCATGGATATTGTCGGAATAGACAAGCGTTACTTATCCAATGATGAATTTCAGGAAAATAGAAGTGTAAAGGCTGCGGTAAGTCCTCGCCCAGTTGACAATCAAATTTTAGCAGATAAAGAGTTGTCGTTTCGTGTTGTTGACTTTTCAAGAGGTGGAAATCCATTTGCCAACGCATTGCCTTCTTATTTCCACAAAAGTATGGGCGGTTATCACGCGGCCAAATTGATGATTTTCCAGGATGTTGTCGATCGTTATTTGTTAAATCCGAATGAATCTATGTCGATTTATGGAATGTTGAATACCAAGTACATCATTACACCGGGTGAAAACAACCAACCGCAGGCATTGCAGATTCTTGAACAATGCGGTAATGCCTGGTTTGTAAAATCGTTCAAGACTGTGCAGAATGCCAATGAAGAAATGGATGCCTTGAAAACACTCAGTCCCAAAACTGAAGCTGTACTGCAGGAAAAATTTGCCGCTAACATCAAAGATTTCCAGATCCAGTACGATTCTACCAACACAATCAAACTGGAGAAGTACATTCCTGATCACATGACCTATTCGTACAAAGCAAAATCTGATCAGCTAGCTATGTTCTCTGAAGTATACTACCCGGAAAAGAAAGGATGGAAAGTGTATATCGATGGCAAGGTAGCTGATGGTGCATTGATGAAAGCCAATTACCTGTTGAGAGCGGTGAAAGTTCCTCAAGGCGAGCATACTTTGGAAATGAAATTTGAACCTACGTCTTATTACACTGGTCTAAACATTGCTCGTATCGGATCACTACTATTGGCGTTATTGTTTCTGGGAGCTTTGTTCCTATACTTTCGGAATCCAGAAGAAATAGAAGAAAGCATCTCCCAACAAGCTTCACTTGATTTTTCAACAGAAGCAGCGGAAACTGCAAAGGAAAGTTCAGCGACTCATGTGAGAAAGAAAAAGTAATATTTTTGAAACAGTAAAAAACTCAATTGCCCCTGGCTAAAGCCAGGGGCAATTGAGTTTTTGTTGCTGGCTAAAGCCAGCGACAATTGATTTTCAATTTCCGTGCCTCCGTGGCTATTTTTACTTTCACCATGGCTAAAGCCAAGGTCTATTGACTTTCAATTTCCGTGCCTCCGTGGCTATTTTTACTTTCACCATGGCTAAATCCAGGGTATATTGTTTTTCAACTTTCCGTGCCTCCGTGGCAATTTTATTTTCGTGCCTTCGTGGCTAAAAAAATGCCACGCTTGAAATCAATCCTCTCCGAGCGTAACTCCAAGTTATAAGTTTAGTAACAAGTCGAAGTACAAAAAGAAAAATGTAAAACTGCCTGGATGCTCTTTAGCAGGAAAAATACAAAATTATTTCCATTTTCAAATTTCCACTCTCCTGCCTAGCGGCTGGTAGTTTCAATTTTCAAATACCTCCATCAATCCTTGATGCAGCGGACAGAGAACCCGTAAGCACGGTTGACGTTGTTTGAGGCAGCACTGCTACTGTAGAACTGCAAGATCTGGGAGAAAATACCGCTCACCGTGCTGCTCCAATAGTTGCCGCTGCTACCGACATCGTAGAGAGAACCAATGCTGTGGTAGCGGCCGCTGGCCATGGTCAACTTTAGTGGCGATGCAAAAGCGCCTGCAGCACTGTTGCCATTCCAACTCAATCGTTCTGCATCCAATTCACTATTGCTTGGTAGTCGGTAAGTACTCGGACAAGGATTATTGATACCATTTACCCCCTGCCACAAGTTAGCATTTTGAGAACTACGCCAATCAAACGGGCTATTAGGAACCAATATAAAACTGTCATGCCCGGGCTGATCTGTGCTGTTCAGCACCGAAGTTGTGCCGGAGTTGCGGCACTGATGTCCGTCTGCCCTGCGGCCCCACTGATACAAATCTCCAAACCCTGCGGCATCCGTGCTGCTGGAGGCTGCTTGCGATGCTCCAAGGTTTCTATCCATCCAAATTTTACCTGTCGTAGGGTTAGTTACGTTCACTACAGGCGTTGGTGAACCACTACAATATACCTGACATAAACCCCATGTAGGTACACCATTACAAAACGACAAAGTCTGATTATTTTCGCCCGGTGCGATGGTCACCCAAGCCGTGCCATTCCAATACATCATTTGTCCGGTAGCTGTACCGTTTTGCATGCCAGCTCCCGGCGAGCCAGTGTCCCCTTTATCTCCTTTTGGCCCGGCAGGTCCTTGCGGACCGGGATTAGCACTTTTCTCTGCAAAAAGCGCATACGGAACGCTCATTAACTGACTTGTAGACACAATGCTATAATTACTTCCACCACCCGGATCCGTCTCAGATTTTACAAAATAAGGTCCATTTGCCCAGTTGATTGCACTAAATATGCCATTTTGAGCAGTACCGCTGCCAATTGAAATCATTGCCAGGCCATTTCCGTTGGTGCTTGCTGAATGCGATTCTACATATACAGGAGCGCCAAAAGCAGAACCTTGAAGAATCGAAATGCGCATGCTTATTGGCGCATTGGCAACCAGCAGATTATTACTATTGCGAATTACTGCTTGGTAGCTCATCAGCTGAGGTGCTTGGGCAAATAAACTGGCGCAGAATAAGAAGGTAACGAGGTTGATAATGGAATTTTTCATTGTGATAGTATTTAGCTTGTAATTTCTGTTAAAGTGAACTGATTTGCCTATAATCGATTTGGCCCACTATAAAACTGACCGATCCTGCTGCAGAGCTGCCATTGGCACCGGTGGCGATGGTTGTGTTCTGAGCGGACATTTCAAAGCACATTAATATTGTTAGTACAACTGATACTGACTTCATCTAAAGTATAATTTTTAGTGAAAATCAATCAAATCTAAGCAATTTTAGTACAAAACAGTCATGTAGTTTGTTAAAGTTTTTTTTGAAGTTAAGAAAGTAAAATTATTCGGTGCATATAGAATGAAAAAATTCATTTAAAGCAAAAAATTCTTTGTGCGACAAATTACAATATTCTTGTTCAACACTGCCCATTAACGGTAACATTGGAAAATTTCCATTGACTACATTCTTCTCGTCTCTTTGCAAATAAAATAGCAGAAGTTTCAAATTCAAAATAAATCCACAGCGGACCATTCACTTATGGTGTATTCTTCCCGGACTTCAACCTTAACACAGATGGCTTAAGTTTATCTGGTCTACTGACAATAAACAGATTATCAAATTGATTATCTTCGATAGTAACGGCAAACGAATTATTGCTCAATACTTTCAAAATATCCGGAACAGTATTAGAATGACCGACAATTACAACTACCTTCCCACGATTGGC
>JBMOJB010000092.1:0-14142 GCA_049316985.1 Saprospiraceae bacterium
AGTTTTTTACCCCCTTTTTTAGAAGAATATTTATGACTTTTTCAGTGCCCTCGCATAGACCAAAGCAGGTTTTTTTATTGTACATGAACGAAGTAGCGGCGAAATTAATTCAATTTCGCCTTGAGTTGCCGGCTTGCTTATTTTCTTGCAATAAGCTCTAATCATTCATTTCTATTTCGCACAAAGGCAAACTTATTTTATAAGTGAATTGCTTTTCGTTTACAATGATATATTCAGTCAAGCTTTTAGAAATAGAAAATATGGAAATAAAGTTTTTTGTCTAATTAAGAAAAATAACTTTTGATATTTGCTTGCCTGTCCTATAAGTTTCGAAAGCAAAATTGTCAATTAAATCAACAAAGTTGGTGTATATAACATCTGAGTATATTATCACAACGACACTCAGCAGCAAAGGCAAAGGCAATTCTGCATCAAAAGGTAGCAATTCTAAAAGTATTGGAAATAAATACAATACTTAATAAGTGCAGTAAGGTATTTAGTAGAACTCCACCTTGTTTGCTAGCTGCATAATACCCAATCATTATTTTTCGAATATTCAGTCGGATATTTGTTTATACTAAAAAAAATATCCCTACATCATTTAATGATGCAGGGATAGAGTAATTAGGACCTTAAAAAATACCTTTTACTGGAACAACAATTTTATTATTTCTTTTTTGATCGATCTTGCTGCATTTTTTGTTGATTTTCCATTTGCTTCTGCATTTTTTGCATGAAACCCTCTTTTTTAGGCTTACTTTTAGCGACCTCAAGCTCCAATGCAATCTTATCCTGGTTAATAATAAAGTTCTTGGTAATGAGTGTTTGGCCAATATTCAAGATATTACTAAATACGAGGTAACAAGTCAGACCAGAGGCATAGTTGTTGAAAGCAAACATGAACATAACTGGCATGATGTATTGCATATATTTCATATATGGCTGAGCAGAGAAGTCCATTTGCTTTGTACTATAATACGTATACAACAATGTGGTAGCAACCCAAAGCATAGTGAAGAGCGAAATATGGGATCCAAACAATGGAATCTCAAAAGGCAATTGAATAAAGGCATCGTAAGATGTGAGGTCGGTGGCCCATAAAAATGATTCCTGGCGGAATTGAATAGATGCCGGAAAAAAACGATAAAGCGCTATCCAGATCGGCATCTGCAATACCATTGGCATGCAGCCACCCAGTGGATTTACACCATATTCCTGATACATCTTCATGGTCTCCATCTGAACTTTTTGTTGATCGTCTCCGATTTTCTCCTTTAGTTTATCAATACGCGGTTTAAGCGCAGCCATTTTGGATTGGGAATACAACATTTTGTAAGTAAGCGGGAACAAAACTGCCTTAACGATGAATGTAAGCAGTAAAATTACAATCCCTTTATTGCTAAACAACAAAAGCAAAAGATTGAAAATTGGCCTTACAATCCAACGATTGATTGTTCCAAAAAATGACCACCCAAAAGGTATTAGGTCCTGAAGGTCGATTTCGTACGCTGATAGCCGCTCGTATTCATTTGGCCCGGTGTAGATTTTCATCTCGAATGTCTCGTCTCCCGAATGGCTGAATGGAATCCCTATCCTGGAATATAGTTTCTTGAGGTCGCCTTTGTCTGCGGTGAACATTTCAGTAGCGACGTTGGCATTCGCGAATGGTGTTTTATCGGCAATTAGTGTCGTATTGAAGAACTGATTGGAGTGAGAAAGCCATTTCACCGGAGTTTCCAGGTTTTTTCCGTCATCTTTTCTGCAATCACAATAGTCAGGACTCGAATTGTCTTCTTTGAAGTAAACGGTAGAGAAAGTTCGCTCATATTCCTGATTTTTTTCCAGTTTGTCGAGGTAATTCTCCCATTGGAAGCTGATTTGGTTGGCTGATGGTTCCAATACATTGCCAAGTCCAACAAAGCGGATTTTGTAGTCAACATTGTAATCAGCGCCTAAAGCGTAAGTTTGTTCGAAATAACGGCCTTGGCCGGCATTTGCTTTAAAAGAAATGCTGTTGTTGCCGATTGTAGGTTCAAAGTACAATTCGGATGAATTGACTGTGCCAATACCATTTAAAGGTAGAAAATACTCCCACTTGTTTTTTGAATCTTCCAGTAATTCAACGATCGTCTTCACTTCCTGGTGTTGAGCGTTCTCGTTTATTTTAGTGAATTTCTTCAGTACAACTGATTTTATTTTAGCTCCTTTATTTGAAAATGTGACCTTAATGTTGTCATTTTCCAGCACCAATAATTTTTCCTGACCAATGGCAGCATTAGCAAATGCACCAAAACGAGCACTATACTGTTTGTAGGCAGCTGTATCAACTGCGACAGGCGTGTTGGTATTGGCAATGGGTGGCTGTGTGGTTGTAAAATTACTTACGCTATCGGTTCGTTGTTGAACAAGTGAAATAGAGTCTTTCAGGTGTTGTTGTCTCTGCATTTCACTTTTGGAAGGTTGATTCATTTGCATCCATAGGAGTAAGAGGCCCATTATGAGCACCATTCCAAGGGTCGATTGTTTGTCCATATTATTTTTAAGTGTTTGAAATCTATTATATGTAGAAAATGTAATGTGAATTACACGCAATCATTAATCATTATAAACAAGCGATAATTTCATCAAATGACATATCATCAAATGACGAGATCATTAGATTGGCTCTTTTAAGTGCCTTCATATTGCCTACCCCAACTGTGTAGCAACCCGCTGCAATTCCTGCTGTAATTCCATCTAATTCATCTTCGAAAACGATGCATTCTGAAGCTTTACATCCCGCGGATGAAGTGGCTTTCAGATAAACTTCCGGGTCGGGTTTAAAATTATCAAGTTGGTTGCCATCAATTATGTCGTCGAAGTAATGCGATAATTGCAATAAATCAAGGATTATTTTTGCATGCTTTGAGGAGGTGCCTAAAATAATTTTGACACCCTTTTGATTGAGGTCATCAAATAGTTCTTTTACTCCGGGTAGAATATCATCCTGAGATAGCAGTTGAATATTTTCAAGATACCATTCGTACTTTTGTTGAGCCAGCAGTTCCTTTTCTGCATAAGTAAAATTTCTTTTCCCCCATTCTAACAATCGTTCGAGGGCTTCCATTCTGCTTAAGCCTTTCATCACATCATTTTGTTCAGGACTGATATCAAATCCCAAATCGTTTGCGAGTCTTTTCCAGGCTAAAAAATGTAATTTCGCGGTATTGCAAATTACTCCGTCCAGGTCAAATAAACATGCTTTTATTTCTGGCATACTACTACTATCATTTGTATTTCTATTTCTTTGAATTGGGCTGCAAAGATATAGTAATTTTTAGAAGGCATATACATTTTACTATTATTTTGAGGAGAATCAAATCTATTCCAGCACAGACTCGGTCGGTGTGTCTACCGATTTTCAGCTCTAAATGAGATTTCTTGCTAAGTATTTTTTACTTTTGCGCAAATGCAATACAATGAAAATTCCTAATATGATTCTGTTTAGTAGCTTTGTATTTTTACTTTCCTGCAATAGCTCAAAACCTGTCATAAAACCTCAAAAGTTTGAATTTTTAAATGAGATTCAAAGTACCATTGTCTTCAATCCCAGAACAGGGACCTATGATACGGTTTATGTTAGAAATAATATTGATACCGTGATATGGAAGAACCCACCTTTAAAATCAACCGCTGCACCCATCGGTGCAAAAACTACGCCCATGACTAAAATCCCGGCTAAAAGTCCGGATACTGCGAAGGGAAATGCAACTAAAATAAAGACTAAAACGGAAACTTCGCCACCCGCTTACCGTGGTGTGGTGGCAGTGCCCACAAATAGTAAGATTAAATCTACTTACCAATTGACCTACTTGTTGCCATTTTTCTCTGATAAATTTTCAAATCAGGATAAAAACTTTTATGAGAAATCAGAATGGGCATTGAATTTTTACGCGGGTGCAAAGTTAGCTTTAGACAGTCTCAAATCACAAAATATCAATATCAACGTCAACGTACTTGATACCAAAGCGAATGAATCTCAACTCGAAAATTTATTGGGCGAAACTGCTGTACAAAATGCAGATGTAATAATCGGCACGGAAACCAATGCTAATGTAAGTATGGCTGCGGAGTTTGCGAAGAAAAACGGAAAAATACTGATTTCACCCTATAATCCTGCCGGAGAAATTGTAACCAGTAACAAGCAATTTGTTCAGATTAATCCGAGTTTGCGGACTAATTGTGAGGCAATAATGAGAGATATCAGAAAAAATTATTCTGCGGAACAAATTGTGCTTATTTGCCGGAACAAAATTAATGAACGGGAAGCAATGCAATATCTGCAGATGGAAAATCAAAGATTGAATGAGTCGAAAAGTAGCCTTCTAAAAGAATATATATTAGAGGAAAAAGGAGGTATTGCTTCTTTTGACCCCAAATTGGCTATAAATAATGAATCAATGGTTTTTGTAGTGCCAATCTGGGGTCAAAATAGCGAGACATTTATCTATTCATTACTGACAAAAATTAATAATGCAAAGGGAAAGAAGAAAATTGTAGTCTATGGCCTGCCGCAATGGTCTAATTTTCAGGTTAATGTTTTTGATGTATTCGAACCATTGCAAGTACATATTACGCAACCGGTTTATGTTGATAAAACTAGTGTCAATGCGAGGGCATTTTCTTCACTTTTTTTCAAGACTTATGCCGCTGCTCCCAATGAAGAAGCTTATATGGGCTACGACATTACGCTATATGTAGGTAACATGCTTTATAATTATGGAACCAAGTTTAATGAAGTTCTTGATCAGGTACCCTATGAGGGAATGTACTCGAAATTACATTTTGAAAAAGAAAAGAGTTTCAATGGTGCCTATACACAAGAAGATGACGATTTTGATCGCATTGCCAATAAATATGTGAATATACTAAAATTTCAAAATGGCTGTTTTCTGCCAGTTGAATAGTAGTTCAATTTGCATTTAGTTTTTTAAATCAACCACATGAAATTAGATATATTAGCAATTGGGGTTCACCCGGACGATGTGGAATTGAGTTGTAGTGGTACGCTTCTTAAACAGATAGCTTTGGGCAATACGGTAGGTATACTGGACCTGACAAGAGGAGAGTTAGGTAGCAGAGGGACGGTAGAAATTCGCGATATTGAGGCTCAACAAGCTAAAATTATGATGGGGGCATTAGTCCGTGAAAATCTGGGTTTAGAGGATGGCTTTTTTTCACACTCGCAGGAAAACATCAGGAAAATCATAAAGATAATCAGAAAGTACCAGCCCAGTATCGTACTTGCCAATGCAATAGAAGACAGACATCCTGATCATGGAAGAGCGGCAAAATTAACAGCTGATGCTTGTTTTTTAAGTGGTCTGGTAAAAATCGTTACTACGGATGAAAATGGAAATAAACAAATACCCTGGCGACCTAATTATGTGTATCACTACATGCAGGATAGGAGTCTGCGGCCAGATTTCTTGATTGATATTAGTCCATTTGCCGAGAAGAAAATGGAATTGATTAATGTTTATTCCTCCCAGTTTTATAATCCTGACTCAAATGAGCCGGACACACCGATATCCAATAAAAATTTCTTGTTGTCCGTACAGGCAAAGGACAAGGTGTTTGGAAGGTTATTGAATGTGGAGTATGCGGAAGCATTTACCGCAGCCAGAACAATCGGTGTTCGGGATCTTTTTGACCTTATTTGATATTTGAGTACGTTTCTTACTGTTCTTTTTCAATTTTATTCATCAATTCCTTGGTCTCTTTTAATAGATTATCCATATCAGTTTTCAATTGATCTGTCTCGCGAGACCTTGAAAGTGGCTTGTTTGTCGAGGATGGTTCTCGGTTTTTTGATGAAGCAGGATTTTTATCTTCCGGCATTTCTTTTATTTTGCTAATTTTCTCTTCAATTTCCTTTCTTTTTTGTTCCAGTTCATCAATTTGATCCAGCACATCTTTATTGTCTTCTGCACTTTCTCGCATTTTTCCAAACAGATTTCTGATGTTGCCGACGGCCTGGTCGTATTTTCCGGATTCAAATTTTTGTTTTTCGGATTTTACGACATCGGTTACGGAATGAAAAAGCTCTTTTGCCTCACCAAATACTTTTTTAGATTGTTCTTTCTCCGCCGTATCACCAAAATACCGATTATAGACCAATACACAAGTAATGATTAGTATTGCCCAGAAAAATAATTGACGAATCATGTTCAGTAATTTAATTTATATAATAAAAATTTAATATGTGCAAAAATAGTCTTTTTTTGAAGTTTTTCATTTTTTAGCCGAAATAAAAATTTTCTAATTACAATTGTTCTTATGTTATGATCATTGTCAAGGGATGTTGTGACCTGAATCATATAGTGAATAATTGTAAATGCTCAATTTTGTGCGGTGCATTCGATCTATTTCTGCTATAAGGAAGCATATTCAGCTTCCATTAATTTTTTCTAATGAAAATATCTTTTCACGGCGCAGCGAGGACTGTAACAGGAAGCAAGCATTTGCTTTCTTTGAAGAATGGTCAAAATATACTTTTGGATTGTGGAATGTTTCAGGGAAGGCGAAAGACAACAGAGCTTTTGAACAGTACCTTCGGTTTTGAACCACTTGAAATAGATTGCGTGATTCTATCTCATGCACATATTGATCATTCCGGACTTTTACCAAAACTGGTAAAGGAGGGTTTTAAGGGTAAAATTTATTGTACACCCGCTACTGCCGATGTGGCAAAATTGTTATTGTATGATTGTGCGCACATTCAAGAATATGATGCCATGTTTCAGAACAAAAAAAGAGAGAAAAAAGGAAAAAAGAAGCGAATTGAACCATTGTACAGTAAAGAGGATGTAGACAATACTGTCATGCTTTTTGAAGTGCATCAAAACGATAAACCTTTTAATATCCATAATGATGTAACGGCAACTTTCCGTGATGCCGGACATATTCTTGGAGCAGCTACCATTTCGATGGATATAAGGGAAGGAAATTTGGTTAAAAAGCTATTGTTTACCGGCGATCTTGGCAGATACAATGACAGTATTTTGAATGCACCTAAACCTGTGCCACAGCCTGAAGTGATTATTTGCGAAAGTACTTATGGTAATAGTCTGCACGATAGCATGGATGGTGCTTTGATCGAATTGAAAGATATAATTGTTTCGACCTGTGTTGAAAACAGGGGCAAACTGGTCATCCCTGCCTTTAGTGTCGGGCGCTCACAGGAGATATTATTTGCACTAAACAACCTGTTTAACAGTGGTGAACTTCCACCGCTTATGGTATATGTCGATAGTCCGCTGTCAACCGAAGCGACTAAAGTAGTTAGCGCTCATCCGGAGTGTTTCAACAAAAAAGTACAACAATTAATGAAAAAAGACAGTGATCCTTTTTCATTTCAGGGTTTAAAATTTATTGCTTCAGTGGAAGAGAGTAAGGCGTTAAATAGCAACAAAGAACCTTGTATAATCATTTCCGCATCCGGTATGGCTGACGCTGGCAGAATTCGTCATCATATAGCCAATACGATAAAAAACAAGCGCAACACTATTCTTATCATTGGGTATTGTGAGCCGTCCAGTTTGGGAGGAATATTGATGAATGGAATTAAAGAGGTTAAGATTTTTGGCGAGCAATTCAAAGTTAAAGCAAATATAAAAGTGCTGCATTCTTTTAGTGCGCATGCCGATTATGAAGAGATTTGCCATTTTCTTTCTAATATTGACCCTGAATTGGTAACTGACTTTTTTGTGGTACATGGAGAGCCTGAAGTACAGGATGAATTTATAAAAAGAATGAAGCAAAAAGGATATGCGAATGTAGTTGCACCTGCGCTGCATGAACATTTCTTTGTATAATTAACAAATTATGACTTTAACTACTACACTAGCCCCTCAGAAAAAAAATGATCCAAAGCAACACTGCTATCACTGCGGACAGGAAGCAGAACAGGAAGTAATTGTACATGATGACAAGGCGTTTTGTTGTCAAGGTTGTCTGACGGTATACGATATATTGTCCAGCAATCAAATGGGTCAGTACTATTGCCTCAATGAAAATCCGGGTATAAGTAAAAGGGAAAGCACTCCTGCCGAATATTTCGGTTTTTTAGATGACCCCAATGTCAGGGCTCAGCTAATTGTCTTTTCCGATACCACAAGGACTCGAGCTGTTTTTCAAATTCCACTCATTCATTGCAGTTCCTGTATTTGGTTGCTGGAAGCATTGTATAAATTGCATCCCGGAGTCATTAAATCTCAAGTGAATTTCATGAAACGCGAAGCAACAATCGATTTTGATGAGGAAAAGATTACGTTGCGGGAATTGGTCGAATTGCTCAGTAGAGTAGGGTACGAGCCTGAATTCAATTTTGCCAGTTTAAATCAAAAAGCGGTCAGTAACCCGATGAAAGCCTACTACATGAAGTTAGGAGTGGCTTTTTTCTGTTTTGGCAATATCATGTTGGCAAGTTTTCCGGAATACTTAGGCTTAGATGGTTCATTAGAGGCAGAAAATCACCAGTTATTTGGTTATTTAAATCTCGGTCTGTCATTGCCGGTACTGTTGTTTAGTTCACAGGATTTTTTCAAATCGGCTTATAATGGGCTGAGACAGCGGTTCTTAAATATTGATGTTCCCATCGTATTGGGAATATTAGTTATGTTTTTTCGCAGTGCCTATGAGGTAATCACACAGACCGGTGCCGGCTATTTTGATACGATGGCAAGTTTGGTTTTTCTGATGTTGATCGGACGGATGTTTCAGAACAAATCCTATAGCCGCATTTCCTTTGAACACGATTATAAGTCCTATTTTCCGATCAGTGCCATGAAATTAGTTGCCGGAAACTGGCAAAGTCTTCCTGTTTCTGCTGTAAAAACAGGGGATCGGCTGCTGATTCGCAATATGGAATTGATTCCGGCAGACAGTATACTTATCAAAGGTGAAGCCAATATTGATTACAGTTTTGTAACCGGAGAGCAGACACCGGTTGTACATGAGAATGGCGCGATGATTTTTGCTGGGGGGCGTCAGATGGGGAGCGTTTTGGAAGTTGAAGTTGTCAAACCTGTTTCTCAAAGTTATTTGACACAATTGTGGAATAGTGATATTTTTAATACCAAATCATCCAAAGATGTCACTGCACTAGCCAATCATATCAGTCATTATTATTTTACACCTATAATATTATTGATTAGTTTCGCCGCTTTAGGCTATTGGATGTACTATGATCCCTCAAAAGCCCTGCCAGCATTTACAGCGGTTTTGATTATTACGTGTCCATGTGCATTGGCCTTATCCTCTCCTTTTACCCTTGGGAATATTGTTAGGATATTAGGGAAAAACGGTTTCTATTTGAAAAATGCAAATGTAGTTGAACGCATACAGCAAACAGATGCTTTGGTATTTGACAAGACAGGAACATTGACAAAGCCTGACGCAGCAAAAGTTGAATTTGTAGGAGATGAATTGAGCACTGAGGAGAAGATGTTGGTGAAGTCATTGTCCAGGCATTCTGTTCATCCGCTGAGTCGAAGAATTTTTGATGCTTTCGAAGATAGTGCGCTATGTAAAACTGAAAGTTACGATGAACAAAGTGGTTCAGGAATAAGTGGTGTTGTTAATGGAAGTACCCTGAAACTCGGCTCAGAAAAAATGGTTTTAAGCACCGCTGTTCATCAGCATGTACAAGGAGAAAGTTGTGTGTTTTTATCTATTAATGGACAGTACAGAGGTATGTTCAGCATTAAAACAGCATACCGCGAAGGCTTTGCAAGTTTGCTGAATAATTTGAAATCTCGTTTTGAATTGTATTTGCTATCCGGTGACAACGAGAGTGAAAAAGAGAATCTGCTGCACTATTTTGACGAGACCAGTAAAATGAGATTTAAGCAATCTCCGGGCGATAAGTTGGAATTTATACGTAAATTAAAAGAAGATGGCCGCCATCCGATGATGATTGGTGACGGTCTGAATGATGCCGGCGCGCTGCAGGAAGCCAGTGTTGGTGTTGCTATTTCAGAGAATATTAATCATTTCTCGCCAGCCTGTGATGCAATATTGGACGCACGTAAATTTGAAAATCTTGACAAGTTTTTACGATTGGCAAGGGCCGGTGTGAAAGTTATGAAATTGAGTTTTGTAATTTCATTTTGCTACAATATCTTTGGAATCTATTTTGCTGTTCAAGGAACCATGTCGCCGCTATTTGCAGCCGTAATCATGCCAATCAGTTCGGTGACAGTGATTTTGTTTACAACTCTGGCAAGTAATGTTGTCGGTCGTTCAATAGGATTTGATGACTAATGTCAAGGGTTCGGATAATATTAGTCATTCGCATGTTTTTCGACAGTATATAATTTTGTAACCGTAAAAAAGAAAAAATATGAGTGCAATTGTGGTCCTTATTGCGATAAGTTTGGTAGTAGCCTTAGGGTTTCTTGCCGCATTTTTATGGACAGTAAAAGATGGGCAGTACGACGATGACTATACGCCCTCAGTGAGAATACTTTTTGATGACGCAGTTGTGGAAGACAAAACAAAAAAAGGATAAACTAACTCAAAATCTAATAATTATGCAATTAGAAAAATTTTATTACGACAATCGCATCGTGCGGGATTTTGCTTATGCAACAATCCTTTGGGGTGCTGTTGGGATGCTCGTTGGGGTGCTTGCTGCTTTTCAGCTGGCTTTCCCGGTATTGAATTTAAATCTTGCTTATACCAGTTTTGGTAGAATCAGACCCATCCACACCAATGCGGTCATTTTTGCTTTTGTGGGAAATGCCATCTTTGCGGGCGTGTACTATTCGATGCAACGACTATGTAAAGCAAGGATGTTCAACGATTTGCTCAGCAAGATTCACTTCTGGGGCTGGCAATTGATTATTGTACTGGCGGCTTTGACTTTAGCTTTAGGTTACACTACTGGTAAAGAATATGCTGAGCTTGAATGGCCAATTGATATATTAATCGCGCTGGTATGGGTGGTTTTTGGTATCAATATGTTCGGTTTGTTGATTAAACGTCGTGAAAGACATATTTATGTGGCCATTTGGTTCTATATCGCCTCATGGGTAACGGTTACTGTACTTCATATCGTGAACTCATTAGAGATGCCGGTATCGTTGTTGAAAAGTTACTCGATTTATGCAGGAGTACAAGACGCATTGGTTCAATGGTGGTATGGTCACAATGCAGTAGCATTCTTCCTGACAACGCCTTACTTGGGTCTGATGTATTATTTTCTGGTAAAAGCTGCTGATCGTCCGGTATTCTCGTATCGCTTATCTATTGTACACTTCTGGTCATTGATTTTCCTTTACATCTGGGCAGGTCCACACCATTTGTTATATACAGCTTTGCCTAACTGGGCACAATCATTGGGTGTCGTATTCTCTATTATGCTTATTGCTCCATCTTGGGGAGGTATGGTGAATGGATTATTGACCTTACGCGGTGCATGGGATAAGGTGCGGGATGATGTTGTTTTAAAGTTTTTCGTAGTAGCTGTTTCAGCTTATGGTATGGCGACGTTTGAAGGTCCGATGTTGTCTTTAAAATCTGTCAATGCCATCAGTCACTTCACTGACTGGACAGTAGCACACGTTCACGTAGGCGCTTTGGGCTGGAATGGATTTTTAACATTTGGTATGTTGTACTGGATGCTGCCAAGAATGTTTAAAACACAATTGTATTCACAAAAACTGGCAAACTTTCATTTCTGGATAGCAACGCTTGGGATTTTGATTTATGCAGTTCCAATGTATTGGGCTGGATGGACACAAGCCATGATGTGGAAAGAGTTTACACCGGCGGGTATGTTGAAATATCCGAATTTCCTTGAAACCGTAACAGTATTGAAACCGCTTTACACTTTGAGAGGAATCGGTGGAACACTTTATCTGGTTGGTTTCTGTGTAATGATTTACAATATTTTTAAAACGGTTAAGTCAGGATCATTGCTTAAAGATGAGGCTGCTGAAGCTGCTGCTTTGACACCATTCGTCAAGCATGAAGGTGAATTCTGGCACAGGGTATTTGAGCGCCGTCCGCTTCGCATGTTGGTATTCAGTTTGTTTGCCATATTGATAGGCGGTATGGTTGAAATGATACCTACATTCCTGATTAAAACAAATATACCTTCAATTGCCACGGTGAAACCATATACACCACTTGAATTACAAGGAAGAGACATTTACATCCGTGAAGGTTGTTATACCTGTCACTCCCAGATGATTCGTCCTTTCAGATCGGAGACTGAGCGTTATGGCGAATATTCCAAAGCTGGTGAGTTTGTTTACGATCACCCATTCCAATGGGGTTCAAAAAGAACGGGTCCGGATTTGCATAGAATCGGTGGTAAATATCCTAATGCATGGCATTTCAACCATATGGATGAACCCGAATCTATGTCGCCTGGATCTCTTATGCCGCGCTATTCCTGGTTGTTAGAAAACAGCATAGATACAAGTAGTACTGCAGCAAAAATTAATGCAATGAGAACAATTGGTGTACCTTATGAAGAGGGATACGATTTGATTGCCAATAAAGATCTGGAAGCACAAGCCAATTTAGTGGTGGCAGATTTGAAAGCGAATGGAATCAACACAACCAATGACAAAGAAATCATTGCCATGATAGCTTACCTGCAGCGAATGGGCACTGATATCAAAGCTCAGAAATAAATTGATAACACAGTTAAATTTTAAGTAATCAAAATGAAATTTAGACATTATCTAGAAACGATCTCGGGAATTGAAATTTATCCGTTGTTATCCATGTTTGTTTTTCTTGCCTTTTTTACATTACTGATTGTATATGTAATAAAAGCCAAAAAGAAAGACATTGAAGAGCTGGAAAATATCCCATTGAAATAAATTGTATCATCTAAAAAAATATTTTTCACAATGAAAAATTGGAAAATAAATTTGAAAATCATTTTTATCCTGTTCGCTTTTCTGTATTCCGCAAGTAGTTTCGGGCAGGATGCGACAGATAAAACAATGACAGAAACGCCAATGGATCTTAGTTTTTTGCCTTACGTACTGATGACGATAGCGGCACTTTTACTGGTCACGATTTTAGTAGTAGTGAGTGTATTAAAGGGCTTGAGCAATGGCGTTATAAAAGCAACAAAAAAGAATGCTATGGCATTGGTAGGTTTTTTGATGTTGGGTTCTCAATTATTGTTAGCAGCAGAGCCGGCAGCTAAACAGCAGGAGTTACCTTCCATCATGTTGTATACCTTTCTAATCAGTGTAATTACAATTGAAATTTTGATTTTGTTCTATCTGTTGAAAAATGTAAGAATTTTTCTGAATATTTTATCTCCTGAAGTTAAGTCAGAGAGCGTAGTAACAGAAAGCGGCATTAATTGGGATAAAATTTGGCAAAGACTAAACGGTCTGAAGCCAATTGAGCAAGAAGCAGATTTGAGAATGCATGACCATGTGTACGATGGAAATATAGTTGAATTGGACAATAGAATGCCACCTTGGTTGTTTTTTATGTTTAATGCAACCGTCTTGTTTGCATTCGTTTACATCTATTTGTATCACTTCAGTTCCTGGGGCCCGGATCCAAAGCGCGAATATGCAACTGCGATGAACGAGGCGGCTGTCGTAAAAGCAGCTTTTCTCGACAAACAGGCCAACACTATTGATGAGAATACTGTAGCACTATTGACGGATGCAGCAAGTCTTCAAGCAGGAGCAGCTATCTATAAAACCAATTGTGTTGCTTGTCACGGTGACAAAGGACAGGGTGGAGTAGGCCCGAACTTTGCGGACGATTATTGGATACACGGAGGGTCAATGCCAGCGATGTACAAAGTAATTGTGTACGGAGTAGAGGCAAAGGGAATGAAGTCCTGGAAGAATGATTTGATGCCTGCGGATATTCAGAAAGTTGCCAGTTATATCAAATCAATGAGAGGAACAAATCCTCCGGGTGGCAAAGCGCCACAAGGTGATTTGTATACAGAAGAAGCAGCAGGAGCAGTACCGGCATCAGTACCGGCAAAAGACACTTCTGCCACTAAATCGAAATAAGACGTAGTAGTTTTCATAATTAAGTCTTGGGCTACCCTGCGGATTCGCGGGGTAGCCTTTTCTAATTTGAAGATTTGAAAATTTGATGATT
>JBMOJB010000093.1:0-13971 GCA_049316985.1 Saprospiraceae bacterium
TTGAATTTAAGTTATTTATCATCAAAGAATTCCAGCGTCACAAAGCCGATGAAAGCGACCGCTTAAAATTGGAATGGAATCTGCAACGCACTTTAGCCAAAGTAAATTACCATATCCATACCGATGCCATCAAAGAAAATTTAATCCCAGCAGCACTTTCAAAAGATAAAATAAATTTTGTGTATGCTGATGAAGCCGATATGCTGAATATGGCATTGTTTGGAATGACTGCAAAACAATGGAGAGAGGCCAATCCCAAAACCGAAGGCAATATACGTGATGATGCCAGTATTGAGCAATTGGTTGTTCTATCGAATATGGAAAGTATCAACGCGGTGTTAATACATCAGGGATTGCAACAAAACGAACGCTTGCAACAGCTAAATAATATTGCGATCACTCAAATGAAATCATTGGTGGGCAACAAACAATTGAAAAAACTAAAATGAGCAAAATAGGAAAATTTGAACACATCACCCAAAACCGGATAGGCTGGTTGTTTCAATCACAATTGCGCTTCGGTTAACTTTGTTTTTAAGAAGAACGAGAAACCAATTAACTTGTAATTTGCAATCGACATGCAAAAACTAAAAGTTTTTATCAGCAGTGTTCAAAAAGAATTTGCCCTTGAAAGGCAAAGCCTCTTTCAATACCTGCATAGCGATCCCTTACTTGGCCTCTTTTTCGAACCGTTTTTATTCGAGAACTTGCCTGCTACCGACCAACGTACAGATGCTGTTTATAGTAGCGAGGTTGCTAAATGCGATATTTACATTGGCTTATTGGGCTCCGATTATGGTTCTGAGGATTCCGAGGGAGTATCGCCAACTGAACGCGAGTTCGACGAAGCTACCCTTCACCACAAAACAAGGCTTATTTATGTCCTTGGCGATTCATCGCTGCATCGCCATGCTAAAATGGTTGCCTTCATTCAAAAGATTGGCCTTGACCTTATCCGTAAACGGTTTAGTTCCGGGTCAGAACTAAATTCCGGGGTGTATGCTTCGCTGGTTAATTACCTCAAAGAAAAAGAAATCATTCGTACAGGCCCTTTTGATGCTGCAATAAATGATTCAGCCAATATCGCCGATTTGGACAGCGATAAAATCAAAGACTTTGTTCGTCTGGCAAAAGCAAAAAGAGGTTTCCCGCTCTCAGTTGAATCTGCGCCGGAAATTATTCTTACCCATCTGGATTTATTGGACAATAACCGTATCAGTAATGCTGCCATTTTGTTGTTCGGTATAAAACCTCAACGCTTTTTCGTAAGTTCCGAAATTAAATGTGCTCATTTCCACGGCTTTGATATTGTAAAACCAATTCCTGCATACCAGGTGTATAAAGGCGATGTATTTCAGTTGGTGGATCAGGCAGTAGATTTTGTATTATCCAAAATTGATGTAGCGGTTGGTACCCGCGCTGAAAGCACACAGGTTCCTGTTAATTATGAACTGCCCCGCGCCGCTGTTGCGGAAGCAATCGTTAACGCCGTTGCACATCGCGATTATACCAGCAATGGGAGTGTTCAGGTTATGCTGTTTAAGGACCGTCTCGAAATCTGGAATCCCGGTCTGCTACCTTTGGGTCTGAGTACAGCTAAACTTCGCCAGCCACATGCTTCTATACCTGCCAATCCTTTACTGGCCGAGCCGATGTATCTCGCCGGGTACATCGAACGCTTGGGCACCGGTACAGGGGATATTATTCGTTTATGCCAGGAAAAAGGACTAAAGGAACCTGATTTCATTCAGGAAGAAAACTTTAAAACAATCATTTGGAGAACTCTGCCTGCCAATCAAGAATCAGATACCCAACAAGCTTATGGGGAAGCTACCCGACAAGATAGTGAGGTACTTAGTAGTGTAGCTACCGGACAGGCTGCCGGACAAGCTGGTGGGGAAGTTACCCAACAAGCTGGTGGGGAAGTTATTGGGGAAGCTGGTGGGGAAGTTACTGGGGAAGTTATTGAGGAAGTTCGTAGAGTCGTTTTAGTATTAAAAGGTGAAATGAAACGGGCAGAAATTCAAAAACTTCTGGATTTAAAACATGACGATTACTTTAGGCTAAACTACATTACTCCTGCACTCGAAACAGGTTATATCGAAAAGAAATATCCGGAATCTCTCAATCATCCCGATCAACGCTATCGGTTAACTGAAAAAGGGGATGCTTTACATAAAATTCTAAAAACCAAAAAGAAAAAATGAGTAACGTCGGCCAAAAAGAACGTGCCACCCAAAACAGGGTTGTAGCATTGTTTACCGATAAAAGCAAACTGGACTACGATTACCTTGGATATTGGGAAGATAGAGAAAACAACTCCAACATCGAGGAATCCGAACTAAAGAAGTATTTGCAAGGTACCGGAAAGTACAGTGAGGATTTAATCAATAAAGCCATCTTCGCGTTAAAGAAAGAGGCAAGCATCAATAGTAATGATGATCTCTTTACCGCCAACAAAGAAGTATATTCCATGCTTCGCTATGGCACTCCCAGGAAAGCTGAAGCAATAAGTAAACCCGAAACAGTTCATTTTATTGATTGGGAGCAACCGCTGCGAAATAACTTCGCCATTGCAGAGGAGGTTACCATAAAGGGAGCAAAAGAACGCAGGCCAGATATAGTCTTATACATCAATGGAATTGCTATTGGCGTTTTGGAGTTAAAAAAAGCAAGTGTTTCAGCAAGCGAAGGCATCAGGCAAAACCTGAGTAACCAGTTGCATTTATTCAATAAGCCTTTTTATACAACAATTCAATTTGTATTGGCAGGTAACGATAGCAATGGCTTGTATTATGGCACTACAAAAACCGAGGAGAAATACTTTCTGAAATGGAAAGAAGATAACGATGTTTACAACCCTGATGAGCTTGTATTAGACAAACACATCTCCCAGTTTTGCGACAAGGAACGTTTATTGGAAATGATTCACAGCTTCATGATCTTCGATTTTGGCACGAAAAAACTATGTCGCCCCAATCAGTATTTCGGTATCAAAGAAGCACAGAAATTCATTGGCCGCAAAGAAGGAGGTATTATTTGGCATACACAGGGTAGCGGTAAAAGCCTCACGATGGTTTGGCTTGCTAAATGGATTTTAGAGAACAATTCAAAGGCCCGTTTGCTGGTGGTAACTGACCGTACTGAATTAGATGAACAGATTGAAGGCGTTTTCCTGGGAGTAGGTGAATCTATTGTAAGAACAAAGAGCGGTGCCGATTTACTTTCCAAATTGAATGAAACTTCACCACGCTTATTGTGTAGCCTGGTGCATAAGTTTGGAGGAAAAGACGAAAATGCAACCAACGAATTTATTCAGGAGCTTAAAGTTTCAAAAGACTTTAAGCCTAAAGGAGATTTCATTGTTTTTATTGATGAATGTCATCGCACACAAAGTGGTGACTTACACGATGCAATGAAAAATATATTGCCCGAAAACACAATCTTCATAGGTTTTACAGGCACACCTTTGCTCAGAAAAGACAAAAAGAAGAGTATTGAAGTCTTTGGTAGATTTATACACACTTACAAATTTGATGAAGGAGTAAAGGACGGTGTGATATTGGATTTGCTTTATGAAGCACGCGATGTTGACCAACATGTTTTAGACCAGAAAGGAATTGATGAGTGGTTTGAAATAGTGACAAAAGGAATGAACGACCTGCCCAAAGCCGAGCTTAAGCAGAAATGGGGCACGATGCAAAAGGTATTGAGTACCAAGAGTCGGCTTGAAAAAATCGTGTTCGACATTAAAAAAGATTTCCTCACCAAACCAAGGTTAAGGGACGGTCGCGGAAATGCGCTTATAATTGCCCGTAGCATTTACGAAGCCTGCCGGTATTACGAGATATTTCAAAATTTTGGCATAAAAAAATGTGGTATCATCACAAGTTTTGAACCCAACGAAAACACAATCAAGATAGAAGAAACGGGAAATGGTGAAACCGAGAAAAAAGAGCAGTTTGAAATCTATCAGAAAATGCTCAAGGACTATGGCTTTAAGGATGCTGAAAGTTTTGAAAAATTTGCCAAGGATAAATTCAAAAAAGAACCGGCCAATATGCAATTGCTTATCGTGGTCGACAAATTATTAACCGGGTTTGATGCCATTCATTGCACCTATTTGTACATAGACAAACAAATGCAGGACCACGGTCTGTTTCAGGCCATTTGTCGGACCAATCGCTTAGGCAAAGAAGAAGAAAATGACCCATATTACAAAGAGTTTGGTTACATCATCGACTACCAGGGCTTGTTGAAAAACCTCAACAAATCTATTTTAGATTACACTTCTGATGCTTTCGATGCCTTTGATGAAGAAGATGTAAAAGGATTACTGACTGAGCGCCTTATTAAAGCAGAAGAACGATTGGAAGATGCACTTGAAGCCTTACATCAGTTATGTCTCGATGTTCCCATGCCACAACAATTAGAACAATATTATCATTATTTCTGCGGCGACCCTACCAACATAGATGATCTCAAGCAGAATGAAGAAAAGCGTTTGACACTTTACACGCTTGTTGTATCTCTCATTCGTGCATACAACAACATTGCTCCCGAAATAATTATAGCTGGATATACACAGGCACAAGCGGATAAAATAAAAGAAAAAGTGAATTACTATGCCGAACTTCGCAACAGTATAAAACATTATAGTTCAGACTATATTGATTTGAAAAAATATGAGCCTGATATGCGACAAATGCTCGACATGTATTTAACAGCAGATCCAAGCAGGGTTTTATCAAATTTAGGCGATGCTACATTATTGCAATTGATAGTTGAAAATGGAATTGAAGACGCTACATATAGATTGCCGGATAGTATAAAAAGCAGTCCTTCAGCAATGAGCGAAACAATTGAAAACAATATGCGTAAAACGATAATTCAGGAAATGCCGGTTAATCCTGCGTATTACGAAAAGATGAGCGTGTTGCTTTTAGAACTCATACGTTTGCGCAAAGAAGGCGTAATCTCTTATGAAGTACTGCTGAAAAAATATGAAGCATTAGCAAAAGAAATTCAGCCAAACACAAAAAAAATATACCCAAAGGATATTGATACAAAGCCCAGGCAGGCCCTTTATGATAATCTTGAAGAGAATGAGGAATTATCCATTGCAATGGATAAACATATTATATACACAAAAGATAATGATTGGAGAGGTACGCACATCAAAAGAAGAAAGGTTGAAATTGCTATACGTCAGGTATTGCATGATTTTGACATTACCGATGAATCTGTGGTAGAACGCATTTTTGAATTAATATCTAATCAAAAAGAATATTGAGATGTACGAAATCACAATAGGCGAGCTCGCTATTGATGTGGTGCGTAAAAGTATAAGAAATATGCACCTGTCAGTATATCCGCCGGCAGGCAGGGTTCGTATTGCCGTACCACTTAATATCGATGATGAATCCGTTCGTCTGTATATAATTTCAAAACTATCCTGGATAAAACGAAACCAACGTAAATTTGAAAATCAGGACCGGCAATCGCAAAGAGCTTTTGCCGAAAGGGAAAGCCATTACTTTCAAGGTACCAGATATTTGTTGAGAATTAAAGAACACAATGCACCTCCAAAAATTGAACTTAAGACCAAAACATTTATTGACCTTTATATTCGACCAGGAACGACAACCGAACAACGGGAAGGCGCATTGAATGAATGGTACCGCAAGCAATTAAAAAGTCAGATTCCTGTTATAATTAATAAATGGGAACAAATAATTGGTGTTACTGTCAGCGATTGGGGCGTAAAACAAATGAAAACAAAATGGGGTACCTGCAATATTGAAGATAAACGTATCTGGATAAATCTTGAACTGGCAAAAAAACCAACAACCTGTTTAGAATACATTATAATTCATGAAATGATACATTTACTGGAACGTCATCACAACGACCGTTTCCTCGCGTATATAGACAAGTTATTACCACAATGGAAATATTACAGGGAAGAATTAAATCGTTTGCCGGTAAGCCATGGAGAATGGACTTATTGATTTCACCCCGGTTTATCCCAAAACTTCAAAAGGTTAGGCCTGATCAATGGGCTGATATAGGTTACTCAAATAGTTAATACTGTTAAAACAATTAGCCTATATGTCAACTAAACAAGATCATCTCAATTATCTTAAAGAAAAGGGCAGATTTACCGTTGATTGCAGTCATGCCATTTTTCATCCTGATGAGCTAGAAGCTCTTGAGAAATTTGGCCATTGGTTCCATGCATTGTCAACCGGTATTCTTGAGCCAATAACTGAAATGCAAAAAGAATTTATAGCAGTCGCCAATCATGAAAAAACACCTATCACTCCAGCCGAATATGCCTGGTTTAAATACCAGGGACGAAAAGCAGTAGAATTAAAATACGGTGATCGTCTTAAATCACAATACCACGTTGTAGAAGATACTTTTTTCAGCAGGGATATGGTAAAAAAGCAAAAGCGGATGATGTATGGTGAGATGAAGAAAAATCACAATAAATAATAACGAAATCCGATTTTCTTTTTATAAAATTATTGAAAACCCCCATTGGCTGTTAATGCAAATCAGCCCCATCAATAAATCAGTTTATAACTGCCAATCTCAGGTTAGCAGTCAAAAATCATTTGTGTGGCAAACGCCACTCCGTTAATAACGGGCAGTTCCGCCTCCTTTTTCCCTTGTGCTGCAAAAATACCCGCCCTTTACTTGCTGTCACACAGCCTGTCGATTGCGGGGCTTGCATGGTCTTAAAAATAAATTGTCCTAACATACTGCTAATATATAAATAAGCAGCAAGTTTGGACAAATTCTCAACCCCCGCTAAGCGAATTCCAACTACGCTTTCTGTGATAGCGGTCTCCAGTCCGCCTACTATTCAAAATAATGAAATCACTTCAACTCAGGCTCCATCCCTACCCCCGTTCTATCCTTCATCCTCCGCATGCCTTGTCTTTCTAGATAAAAATTCTTTTGCATTCACACTCCACTTTCCGTTGTACCTTAGTCGTTCTTAAAATCAACCCAAAACGCGTAAGCATGAAAAACACACTCCTTACTTTATTCACGCTCATAACAATTCAGGCCCTGCTATTTGGTCAACAGGAGGCAAACCCCGTTGTAACCAAAAATGTTTCTATTCTGCTCTACGATGATGGAACCTGGCGTTATGCCGATAGTGTCCCGCATTACGCTAATAATTCAACAACCATTTCGGGCTTAGAAATTCCAAAAACCACCCCAAAGGACAATATTATATCTCATACCGGTTACTCCCTTTTGTTCAACAACAAGCACAAACAAGCCAACTGGGTAGCCTATGAACTCACTTCAGCAGAAACTAACAAACAATTTGAACGCACCAATAAATTCCTCCCCGACCCTGCTGTATCATCAGGAACAGCAAATGATAACGACTATAAAGGATCGGGGTATGATAAAGGTCATCTCGCCCCTGCTGCCGACATGGGCTGGTCTGCTGCCGCAATGGCCGAATCATTCTATTACAGTAACATGAGTCCTCAGACACCCGGGTTCAACCGCGGTATCTGGAAACGACTGGAAGAATTAGTCCGTACATGGGCAATTGAAAATAATTCAGTTTACATCGTTACTGGTCCTGTCTTAACAAACGGGCTTCAATCAATCGGGGCTAACAAGGTTTCAGTTCCAAACTACTTCTATAAAGTCATTCTCGATAATACTGAACCAGGGATCAATGGCATAGGCTTCATCATTCCAAACACCGGATCAGATTTGCCACTACAGTCTTTTGCTGTCACCATTGATAGTGTTGAAAAACTCACTGGCATTGACTTCTATCCTGCCCTGCCAGACAAGCAAGAAAAAATAATTGAAAGCAAATTGTGCCTGCAATGCTGGTCCTGGAAAAGTGTGAAATCCGGAAATGAAAATGATAAAAACAAAACTTCAACTTCTGTTCAATGTAAAGGAAAAACAAAGGCAGGTTCAGCATGTAAAAACAAAACATTAAATGCTTCCGGCTATTGCTACCTGCACGAAAATCAGCAGCAAACCAATACCAGTAATCAGGCTACTCCGGCAAAAACCGAAAAAATGGCAACCTCAGTTCAATGTTCAGGCACAACAAAAGCCGGTAACCGTTGCAAGCACATGACCAAAAGCCCCAATGGTCGCTGTTTTCAGCATGGTGGTAATTAGCAAGGCCACCATAAATTTTCCTAAATCTTATTCCCGTTATGATGCGTAACGTAATTTGTAAAGTTTGATACTTTCTCCAATCCTGCGTCTCTCTATCCTTCAGGCGCTGCCTGCCTTATGCATGTTGTACTGTAAATGTTCTTTCCATTCAAAGGTTCATGTATGTATTATTGATCATCCAAAAGCATCAAAATATTCACCGTGTAGTCTGATTCATTTAAATTAATATATCAATTCAGAAACCTCCTGGCCTGGCAATTTCGCGCAGCTCTTTTCTCTGAATTTACTACGATTACTTTCCTTATAACATCACAGAAATGAGTTAAATTAGAATGCAATCTTTTCAATTGAATCTGATTTTCAACCAGATTCAATAAAAATTCATCTTGATGTTTACCTTCTGATCAGCTTTCAGATAAAGAATTGTAACAAATAAATTCTTTAAAATGAAAGCAAACAATCAAGTAATGGTAATCGCGGACAGGGCAATGCCTGCTGCTTTTCGAACTGCTGAACTAACGTTCAATGCAGGTAAAAACATCTTCCTATCCTCCGGTTATACAAGCCAGGCAGGTAACACCTACTATCAGGGGGTCAGGTTCTCCGACCGCATCATTATCACGCAGCAACTGGGACAAGGCTACTGCTATCTCTTTCTGAATGGAATCAAGATTTTTGGATTCAACGGGAAAGAGGCTACTCTCATTGCCCAAAAAAGTTTTAATTGCTGTGTTTACAGTGAATCGTATGTGAAAAGTGAATCTGAAAACCTGATAAAAGAATATCTAAGATCTCAGGCAGCTATGAGTGGAAATCAGATAGATAACAACCAGCTGGAAACTTTCTCCCAATCCCTGGTAGCAGAAACCATGAAAAATCAACTTCCATTCAGACACCAATTAAACTCTTAATACAATGAAAACACAATTTTCCAACGGATTTCTAGATCGGATTCTGCCAACTTATGGCAATCAAAGAGAAAACATTCCAATTTATGACAGCACACAAAAAATGTTTTTATCAAATACCTACACCAGTGAAAGTGGAAACATGTACTACAAAGGACTTCGGTTTTCCGAAAGATTGGTAATGGTGGAACATGTTGGCCTCTATAAAAACTGGACATACATTGACGAAGTTGAAATTTATGCTTTCGATGGTAACCAGATGACTTTGATCGGAAAGAAAAAATTCGACAAACAGTTCTACAATCCGGAAACAATCAAAAGCGAGGTAATGGGATTAACATTTGATTATTTGAAAACCCAAATGACCTTGAGCGGTGCCGCTGGAACGGATGAGTCATTAAATGCCATGACTATTGAACTGGTAGAAGACACCTATGAGAATCCCGGAAGACGGAAAATATCACATCACTAAATACAGCCTGCTCAAGCAATATGCTGCCCTCCGGGTTAATTCAGATTCCCTGCAGGAATCTGACCTTAATATTTGTTCCGGAATTTTTACTTCAATTAGTATTTCATGCATAATTTTTTTTATAAACCAGCTGCACCGCAGCATAAAACTATGTGCCATGTATGAACTATTTGTAGAATTCATGAATCAGATCTTCTTCGAAGGCTATCTCGAAACATTGTCAACCGAAGAATTCAACGAAGAATTTAATCAGTTTAAACTAACTTATTCTTAAGAATCTGCTCCGCCAAGGCGGAGCTTTTTTTTGTTCGTAAACTGGGAACCAATTTTTAATACATGGATTGATGAGAGCAGAAGTTGGCATAAGATGACCGACACTCTTGTTTTACTTGAAGAAGTGCCGAGTTAAAAGCTGGCAAAGCATTTATCTGCCTTAGGTTCGATCATAGAGATCACCAAATTATTATCCTATATTGTACTATTATGTTATTATTTTTAAGAAAGCAAACTGTTAATTTCAATTCTTATAGTTGGATGAATTTCTCATATTTTGCATTCACCTACCGTTACCCATGCCGTTACCATAAATAAATAACTATTTTAAATAACTCATTTACAATAGTTTGAAAATTAATCGACAGAGAGATAATATGAAAAACGACTTAATGGAATTAGAGATTTGCCTTCACTGTTTCGAAGAACAATTCAAAATTGCCAATTTTCTGTCAGCTCTGGATGAGAAAATTAATCACTGCCAGTTACAGATATTGAAATAGAGTTGTACAAAAAAGGCTTCTGCAAAAGATGTACTATTAGTTTTTATCTCAATAAAAACCTGTTTTTCTCAATATTTAAAATATAGCACCCCTTTTTCTCAACATAAACCTGTTTTTCCTATCTTTGCCATACCCATTTTTCACAAAACATAATGGAAAATAACCAGTTTTCACAGGAAATACTCATTTTTCACGGTCGTACCGCCCCTGAAAAAGGTTTGCTGGCAGGGTATGGCGCCATTATTAACTACTATCAGTTGAAGGTTCCGCTTCCCTCCACTTTGTCAATAATCAGCGCCAAAACAAGGAAATATGCCCAACCAGGTTGGATGGTTTTCGGCCCCAGATACCAGCCGAGCGAAACACTATACGCCCAATTGACTTTTGCTTTAAAGTACGAAGGGGTAAACCTGTTATGCTTTAAGAAATTATTTGAGAGCGTAACTTTACCGGAAATAACAGCCATCGTCAAAACTGAGCCTACGGGCCAGTATGCACGGAAAATATGGTTTCTGTACGAATGGCTTATGCAGGATAAACTTCCTTTAGACGACCTTGCGTTTAAAAATATTGTTCCACTTATTGATGAATCCCTGCAATATGCAAGTAGTATTAGCAGCAATTCATCACGCCACCGCATCCGCAACAATTTGCCAGGCACGGTAAATTTTTGTCCGCTGATTTATAAAACTGACAAACTGAAGAGCTACATCAGGGAGAACCTTTCCGAAAAAACCAATGCTGTAATCAAAGGTGTGCATAAAGATATATTGTTGCGGACTTCAGCGTTTCTTTTGCTGAAAGATTCAAAAGCTTCATTCAACATAGAAGGCGAAACACCAACGCAAAACCGTGCTGTCCGCTGGGGCAAAGCCATAGGGCAGGCTGGGAGCAAACCTCTTTCACTTCAAGAATTGCTCCGCTTACAACAGGTAGTGATCGAAAACAGCCGCTTTGTTGCCATGGGATTAAGGACCGAAGGTGGCTTTGTGGGCGAACACGACCGCGGCACAGGCGAACCCATCCCTGAGCATATTTCGGCCCGGTGGCAGAATCTGGAAACTTTAATGAATGGCTTGCTGGATACCTCTGTCCTGCTTGATAAAAACAATTTTGATCCTGTACTCGCAGCGGCCTTAATTTCTTTTGGCTTTATATTCGTCCACCCATTTGTTGACGGCAATGGAAGAATACACCGTTATTTGATACATCACTTGCTGGCCAAAATGAATTACACACCGCAGGGAATTATTTTTCCCGTATCAGCAGCCATATTGGAACAAATAGCCGATTATCGCAAAGTACTTGAAAGCTATTCGCAACCCTTGCTTGAATTTATTGAATGGAAGAAGACATCAAGCAATAATGTTGAAGTGTTAAATGAAACTATCGATTATTACCGCTATTTTGATGCCACAGCACAGGCTGAATTCTTATTTGATTGTGTTGATTATACAATCAAGAAGATAATTCCGGAAGAAGTTGCCTACTTGCAAAAATACGATGCTATGAAGGCCTGGCTGGACGATTCGTTTCAGATGCCGGATAATACAGTTGCCTTGTTGATCCGATTCCTGGAACAGTCCAATGGTGCCTTCTCTAAAAGAGCCAGGGAAAAAGAGTTCAAAGATTTAACGGAAGATGAAGCAGGAGAGATTGAAAACCAATTTCAGAAAATTATGAATGCAGTATTATAAATTATGAATGGGAAAAATAACGTAGCTAAGGTAACAAGTTTTCAATTTGCTGTAAAAGTCGTAAACATTTATTAACTGTTGATTTCAGAATGTAAAGAATTTGAGCTTCTTAGTTTTCTTGAAGTTGTGTCAGTTAATTAAAGGCAAAGTAGTTAACTACCTTCGGCTCAATCTTAGAGATCGCCAAATTATATTCATAGATTGTACTGTTATGTATTATTTTAAGGAAAGCAAACCAATAATTTCAATTCTTATCGTCGGACAACTTTCTCATATTTTGCAATGATTCACCGTTACCCATGCCGTTACCATAAATAAAAAACGATTGCAAATAACTCATTTACAATCGTTTAAAAATTGATCGGCGGAGAGACAGGCTCCTTGAACCCCTCCTACTTCCCTTATCTGATAAGGGTTCCAAAATTTTCTACCCCCTAAAGGTCACCGATTTTGACACCTCGAAAAATTAATCCTCAATACAGTGTTATGCGCTCTTTTACATTGCAAATTTACTCCTTTTTATGCAATGCACTGCTATTTCAGCACTTATATTTACGAATATTTTTTTTTGCCTTTGTTAATATCTTTCTCTTTTTTCCCCATTTTTCTCTCCTTTTCTTAGCTAATTTTAGACTGCCTTTATTCATCATTATTCACAAAGATATCTTCGTTTTGTCAATGATTTTGACCCCTGGTTTTCAGTGGTCATATCATCTGTCCATCGTTCATATTGTGCTGATTAGGCTGAATATTCAGTAGTTTGTAACGCTAATATTTATTCCTATGTCTGATCCGGTCCAAAATATCATACCTGTCAATTTCACTGAACACACCTGGGTTGCTTCCGGCATCGGGCAGTCTAATGAATTTGATCTCGTACTTGAATCCCCCTTCTCTTTGGAAAATTACTCCACGGCTATTTTCCGGAAATTATTTAACATCCGGTTATCTCAGATTGCTGATCTTCTCGATTACCATTGTCTGCAGTTAAGTGCTCCGGTTAAATGGCTTAATAATCTTGAAAAGCTCATTAAACTAAATGCAGTTCACTTCACCTCCCCGGAACTTCACCATCGCCACACAAAACTGATGATTGAAATTGACCACAAGCGCCAGTCGTTTCAGGCATCCTCTCTTGGCAATCACCGTAGGGATTTGCTCCTCAAAAACGTCAATGGCTTCTCCGACAAAAAAGCATATTGTTTCACTGCTGTTAAAAATCAGCTCACTGATCTCGCCACGCATGAAGAAAAAATAGAATTACTGCAGGATCAGATTTTTGAGTACCGCCAGGACTCTCCCGACTTCGTCTCTTTAAAAGAAAAACCATTTGACGTCCTTTGCGAGCTCGAGATCGAGAAGCTCGAAAAGAAAGAGCTCATTCAGCAAAAAGCTGCTCAACGTAAATCCAGAAACAGTTCCGCGATCGTGCCTGTTCCCAAAATAAAGCTCAACTGCAACCTTAACTATTTTGTGGACATCTTCTTCCATCTCTCCACCAAAAAGACTTCTTCGGGTGATCCGTATATCGATGCCACGCCTATGCAGATCGCCAACTTTCTGGATCAAAATTTCCTTGACAAAAACGGCGACAAAATATCTCAGGCCTCTATCCTCACATTTCTCGATCCGAACCGCCCCGACAAGCGCCCAAAGCTCAATAAAAGTTTTAGGTTAGGCGATGACTTATGATCGCTTTACAACCTTCTTCAAAAAAGGTCTTACTGCCCCGCTAGCTGAAGTTTCGTTCGCTGTGTTCACTTCGTTCGGTTGTAACTTCAGCCATTTTAATCAAGCAGTTTAAACTTTCATATAGGAGATCCCCAACTCAAAAATCTCATCCTTCTTTGTGCGTAAGCCCAAAAAAACGGCGGGGATGGGGGCGGCCCGTGCGTGGAAGCATCGTTTTTTTTGCCCTTTTCTTGTTACTTCTTTTGGGCATG
>JBMOJB010000094.1:0-13943 GCA_049316985.1 Saprospiraceae bacterium
CTGTAGCTGATGCAGTTGCTGTATTTCCCAATGCGTCAGTTACGGTAACCGTATAGGTTCCTGCGGGGGTATTTTGAATGGTTTGCGTTGTAGCCCCCGTTGACCATAGAAAACTATTGACAATGCCTCCACTCGCTACTGCTGCAACATTAGCTGCCGCGTAGCAGGTACTCGCATTGCCAGTGGCGACGGCCGTAACCGTAAGCGGAGAAATACTGAAATTGTAGTTGTTGTTTTTAAATTGCAATTGGTTGCAATCTCCGACACTAATTCCGTTGTAAGCAGGCGAACTACTATTTGACTTATTGAGCACTGTCCTATTGTTGCCATCAATGGCATTATCGTTGAAGTTCCAATATCCAAGTAATCCCGAGCTGTTTGGGTTTACACCGTTGACCATCAGAACTGCAATTTCAGCAGGACTAAGGTTTTTTGTCCAAAAACCAAATTCATCCAGACTTCCTTTGAAGCTGCGACCATTGTAATAGCCGGTTCCCAGGTTTACATTATTGAGTTGAGTAGGCCAATAGGTACGGCTATTTTCAGTAAATTTTAAATTGCCATTGACATAGCCTTTCACTTGTCCCAATGTCTTATCCCAGGTCAAGGCAATATGATACCAGGTTCCGGTCTGAAATTCAGTTGGAGTTAAAAATGATTCGGGACTATACGGATAATTGTGATAATCGTCCCCAATCAGATAACCCAGTGAACCGTTGTTCTCTTCTATTCTGATTCCGTTGTTGCAGCCCCCAAGGCAAGTCGTCGAAAATACATTTCGGTAGTTTTCAATCGTGGAAGCATTCATCCAGAAAGTGACCGATCCTTGATTGGGAAAAGACCCCATTGATCCAATCTCAACATAAGCAAAGTTGTCGTTCAGCGTCAGCATGTGGTTGGCGATGCTCACGTCGGAAGGGACATCATCTATCGTTCCGTTACAATCATTGTCCAAGCCGTCGCAAATCTCAGTTGTACAACTTTCCGTCGTAAAATACTGCTCAGTGCATCCGCTTTCTTCGTTGCCTATATTGTCAAATGGGATGATTTTATAGTAATAGGTTTGATTGGGTAGCAAGCCAAGCAAATTGTAGTACACATCGCTAGTCACTGCTCCATTTACAATATCATATATGCCGGGCGCAGTTCCTACGTAGATTTTGAATCCCGAAGGATAGATATATAAACCATTAATCGTCCAATTGAGGGTGGGGTTGAGTCCAATTCCTGTACTTCCGTTGGCGGGAAATCCATAATTGATGGAGCAGGTCGGAGGACAAGAGGGGTGGGTGTCAAGTAAGAAAGGTGCTGTTTCTTTTGAAACAGCTCCAACTGACACTACAAATTTGTAATACGTCGGACTAGTCGCAGTAGCGATGTACGTATCTGAATTGGCTCCGCTTATGTTGGTGTAAGGACCAGCTAAAGAAGCTGAACTTTGCCACTGATAGCTGGGTGTGCCTCCGATTACAGTCGAATAGGTTTCCAGTCTCACTTTTGTTCCGCTACATACAAGGCTTATACCGTATATACTTCCAATATCAATATATGTGCTGATTCCGCAATGAGCCATGACCGAATCAATGATTTCACATGAACTATTATTTGCAAAAATCCATGCGGGAAGACCATTGGACAAATGTGTGCAAATCATTGGCAGATTGCAGGCACTTAGGTTTTGATTATTGTAGATGTTTAAATTTCCGCCAATCGACGTGATGTTCTGAAGTCCATTTAGACTATACAGATTGGGATTGTTTTGGATGATTAAGGGACCTTCAATTTTAGTCAAAAATGACAATCCGGATAAATTCGTAATGTCTGAGCCTCCAAATTGAGTGCCTATCATGAGGAAGTGAGCTTCAGTACAAACACCATGCTTCAACACAAACGAATCCACTTCTGCCTGACTGGTCAACATGACAAAGGGCAAATAATTGTAAATCGAGGCGGATGTAGTTGTTGTACAACCGTTGGCATCTGTGACAGTGAAATTATATGATCCCGGCGATAAACCCGTCGTTCCAGGGTTAATGACATAGGGTGGTGTTCCTCCTTGCGGAGTCACGGATACACTACCACTGATATTTTGCAGGCAATCGACGTCTGTCGGAACCGAGGTTGCGCTTAGCGGCGGCGGTTCACTGATCGAGACTGTCCCTTCAGCGGTTGCGCTCAGATTATCGGTTACTGTGAAGCCATAAGTTCCAGCTGCAAGTCCGGAAACTGAAGTTGTAGTTGCGCCAGAACTCCACAAAAAGTTGTAAGGCATAGTTCCTCCGCTTGCTTGTATGGTCGCCGCACCGGAACTATTGCCATAGCATGACAAATCTGTTTTGGAAACGAGGCTAACCGATAAATTTTGGGCAAGAAGATTATAAATTGGAGAAAATACAAGGAGAAACATTAATTTTTTCATCGTCCGAAAGTTGATTTTTAATAACAGAATACATTAAGAAAAAGATGATTTAACTTTTCTTTCAACTGTAAAATCGAACGACATTACTGACCGATTCTACAGCCAAATAATATTTTATAACTATACTTTTGCTAATTCATAAACAACAAGTTGTAAATTATTTAATAAGTTAGTTCAATGATTAGTCTTTCAAGATAACACCTTAAAAATAAGTTATTTATTCCTAATAAGCAAGTATAATGTGTTAAATATCATCAACAATCAAAATTTGTTTTTTGCCAAACAATCAGTTCGTGAAAAAAAGACAAAGTGTGCTTATTTTCATCGCCTATAAAAAAACAGTTTCGCGAGATATCCCGAAGTGAGCGGGAAGTTTTTGAACCGCCAATTTCAAATAAGATAATTAAATTACCGGAATGCAAACCAATAATCTACCTGTTAGAAGACATGAAAGGGCGAAAGACCATAGCGATGGGTATCTAAACAATAAATGCACCCGGTGCTCCTTATTAGGCAGAGTCGATTGGTTCTGATTATTGCATAAATATTACAAATATTCATTAAAAACTATAAATGCAGGCAATTAGACTTCATCTGCTTAGCACAACTTCGAAAACACTTATGTTCTAAATATTAATTCCTGTCAGATTATCTTAAAACAAAGATATTGTTTAGACTCCAGAATCCGAAGGATTCAAATGTTTATAGAAAATAATGGCAACACAATATTCGACCCCATCGGGGTCGTATGACAACGATAATCATGGGCTATAAACATTAAATCCCTTCGGGATTAATTTTAAAACAAAGTTTGTTAGTTTAATTGCGAATCTGAAGCATTTACAACTGTATTCTATAAACATTAAATCCCATCGGGATTAGCTTAACGCAAAGTACTTTGTAACGCGCTAGAATCCGAAGGATTCAAATGTTTATAGAAAATTCAGGGGAAAAGTGGCAATTTTTTATCATCCATATTGAAGGTGTAAAGAGCTATTTTTGGTCTCGCGGGAATTTATTTTACCGAAATGAAGTAAGATGAAGAGAAAAAGAGTCTACACATACATCGTGAGCGATTTCATACTGAAAGTTAAGCTCATTTCATAACCGTTTGTAAGGTAACAATCAAGAGCCATAGGCTGGGTAAGGATTGTAGGATCGGATTTCAATCCGATCTAATGAATTATAAGAGCGATCGAGTTCCGTAAGAACGGTGCAATGCGCTATTATGATTGAACGCTATCGGATTCACAAAAAAATAGCTCCGGCTAAACTGTTAGGGCCATTGCAGCAAGTCAGGAATGACTACTTTACAAATCTATTCCAGCTCTTCAAATTTACCCATAGCGCTGGATTCATATCAAAAAGGATCCAATTGTTTGACATTTTCGTCTGAAAAAGTCAAACAACGCCACCATATTGTTAATTTTTTACGTTTTCCAATGTATGACTTTAAATACAGTTATTGGAGGAAATAAATAATCTTTACTTTTGTTGATAATTTTAAATAACATTATCTGCAAACAAGCGTTTTGTTGAATTGAAAGAAAGTTAAAATGACAACTAAAAATAATATATTAGAAACGCTAAAATCTAACAAGCTAAAGCTTTCAGAATTTGGTATTCGAAATGTTGGTTTGTTTGGTTCTTATATTCGCAATGAACAATCAAATGAAAGTGATATCGATTTATTGATTGATTTTGAACCAGGTAAGGAAAACTTCGATAATTATATGGCTGTTTATGATTTGTTCGAAGAAATTTTTAGAAACGAAAAAATCGAAGTTGTTACGATAAACGGATTGAGTCCTTATATTGGACCAAAAATCTTAAATGAAGTTCAATATGTCTAAAGAGCCTACAGAATATCTTAAACATATTAAAGACGAATGTGCTTTTATAGTTACAGTAAGTGAAAATTTATTGTTTTAAGATTTCCTGAAAGATAAAATTTTAAAACGTGCTGTCATTAGAAGTTTAGAAATTATAGGTGAAGCAACAAAGAAAATTCCTGCAGATTTTAAAGTTAAATGGAGTTCCATTCAATGGAAGAATATGGCTGGCATGCGTGATAGATTAATCCATGATTACATGGGCGTAAATTATTCAATTGTGTGGGACGTGATGAAAAATAAAATTCCGGAAATGGACAAGCAAATTTCCGAATTCCTTTCCCGTTGACAACACATCTTCCCTTTTTATTTCCCAGAAAACCATCTTGCTCGGTTCATATCCAAAAGGATCCAATTGTTAATTTTTACGTTTTCCAATAGATGACTTGAAATATCAGTGCTTTTATATAACTACAAAAAAGCGTTTGCTAATCAGTCAATTACTAACAGTAAGTCAGGCAGTCTTCAATTTTAAAACCAGTAATGTTTTTGCGATTAAGCGTTAAGAACAGAAAAAGCCCTGAATGGGCGTAATTTATCAGCGATGGGTGCAGCCCATCGTATCGACAACCCACTATTTGCAAGCCCTGCATGGGCGTAATATCACTATTGCATCTTTAGCAATTTGTGATTTAGTCGTCATAGTATGTCTCCTTCGGAAGGGCATTTTCCACTTTGTCGGATCTCGCTATTTTGTCAATTTCACCTTGTGCTCAATAGTGCTATTACGCCCATGCAGGGCTTGATAATTTTTATTGCCTTACGATGGGCTGCACCCATCGCTGTGGTCTTTCGCCCTTTCAGGGCTTGTAACACGACGCTCTCACTACTTCTTCACACCATATTACCTAAAAACCATCGCGATGGGTCGGCACTCCAGCAGCATTGCAAGATTCAATTTTCACTACTTCACATTTGGGATGATCCGCATAAAATTGCTTCATCTTTTATGTCTTTGTCATCTGAATAGTATCTTTGTTCAGTAAAAAGTTCAAGACTAGTACTAAAAGCTGCAATATGGGTCTGATCCGGTGGATACACCGGATGGAATAAAATACAGATATTCACTAGAAATATGGCCTACAATAAATCGATAAGTCTTCCATAAGTGACGATATCACCGTACCAACTGCACTTCACCTTTTTTGCTTAATTCCTTCCCGTTCTTCAGTTTATATTTGATCCAATAGGAATAGCATCCTTGGAGAACATCAGCACCCTTTTGTTTGCCATTCCAGCCATTTATTTCGTCATTAGGGTCGAGACCGGCAGCCTCAAAAAGTTGATTCCCCCATCTATCAAATATTTGGAACTGCGATATCTTCTCCACATTATTATCGACAAAGGGAATAAAATAGTCATTTATTCCATCGTCGTTGGGTGAAAATATGGTAGGGATGAAGTCGTTAATATCTGGAGTCCTATTATTAACTAAAGAATCGTAGTAAATTAAGTAGCTTTTGGCTTCTAATTTACAGCCAAATGCATCTACTGTTCTCACAGTATAGGTAGTATTCGTAGATTCCATAATTTGATAGGATGTTGCAGATGCAACCTGTGTGGCGATATCATTTTTAAACCAAGATGCTTTATAAAAATTGGCGTTCAAGTTGATCCTCAATTCAATTTTTTCATCAGGAATAATATTTTTAACAGCTTTTACAGTATCAGGAACAAGATAAATTTTCGGATCTTCAAAATTATTGTTAAAGTCAATTCCCACAGTACCTGTGGTACAGCCAGCATAGTCAGATATTGAGATATAATTTTTATCTGGATTTCCCAACATGTTTTTTCTAAGCTTTACTTTGATATTAATTGATTTTTTGTCCGGTTTCTGAATTAAAAAAGTATCCACATCAAGCCAGCCTGACCCAGGAATTAATTTTCGTAAGGACACGCGAAAAGGATAGTGAATCATAGAAACTGAATCTAAAATATAGAAATATTCGTTTTCTTTGCCCATTTGCTGAACGCATTCAAAACTTGCATCGTGCCATATTCCATAATTTTCAAGCGCAAATTTTAATTTACTAGGATTTTGGGCGCTGTCAACGATATAAAAAGTATCTCGCGTATCAAAATCAGCAGCGAAATTAGTAGCTATCATATTCACCGGCGATTTTGCATTGAATCCGTTTCTATCCACATGATAAGGTTTTACACCTCCCGAAATACGGTATGTAATAACTCCATCTTTTGAATTACAAAAAGTAGGATATTTAGTCCAAAATTGGTATGCTGCTAATTTACTTTGCCCATATAAATCCGATTGAACATTCGTTAGTGCCAGTAAAAGCACTATGCTAAAAATTTTATTCATTTTTCCCATATTCATGTAATAAATCAATTATTGAATATTCTGCTCTACAATTTAATCACCTTGCTTCGAAATAAAATCTCAGCCCCATGTGCTATCACTACATGATATACAGAATTTGGGAAATTCTTTGCATCTATACTTAATGAACCTATTCCCTTATCTAATAAATAATCTCTAAAGTCGATTTTCCTACCAAAAATATCGAGCAAGTATAAAATCACGTCCTCATTGATTTGATTATCGTAAGATATTGTAACATCACTCGTTGAAGGATTAGGATAGATTGAGTAAACTTCTAATTTTGACTTTTGACTTGATATTTTCGAATTCCCCGATTCCGGATTTGCAATAGCACCCCTATTTTTGCAAATATAATCAATATAATGGCCGTCGCAAAAAATTAAAAATATTCTTTCATTTATTGGATCACATGCATTAATACTTAACCCATAACGAACACTCGCTTCGACTGCCGTAACAAGCTCTGAAGTTATTTCGCCATGAGCAGAAAAAGGAGGGCCAACCCAGCAAGGATTCGTGCCGTTAAGTTCGCAGTATTTACGAACCTGGGTCTCACAAGAAAAACAATCATTAATATTACTACTATCATTTTTATCTAAACAATCGGAGGTGTCTTTCTTATCATGAGTTCTAACTTCACTATCATACTTAAAGTTATTAATTATCTTTACTGTCGTACCAAAACCAAAAGCTCGCGATTGTGGTGGGCATTCGAACTCCTGCCAACAACCGCTATCTGAACAATCAGAACTTATCGAATTAGTAGTTTTCGGATTTATTTTTACAATATTGTTTGTACCTGGACAATAGCAAGTTTCTATTCTACAGTCGTTAGGATTCTCGTATTTGCAATCTAAGCCTTCGTCAGGTAATTCAATCAATTTGACTTCACCACCACAAAACCATTGTTCATAACATCGTCCTGCTCCAGACCCTGCAGGAGGATCTTCTAAATATTTATAGCCATTCTTTACGGCCATACTGCCTGGTACAAGAATAATCTGCTCTATTGTAGAGCATTCATAATTATCAGTTATTGTAACCGAGTGAGAGCCACAAAATAATTTATCAATATTATTTCTCGGATTAGTAGGATCATCGCCCCATTTATACCTATACCCAGAAAAATTTCCGATTCCTATTGTTGCAATGGAATTAATAGTAATAGATCCATTTTTCATACAAACATCTGGCGGAATTTGACACGGTGGCGAAGTCGTTGTTGTTAATACTCTTCTAATTTCTTTACAATTAACTATGGTTATACAACCTCTAATTTCGTTACCTATGCAATCATCCTTCGCAATATAACAATATTCGCCGCTAACCGTTAAATTGCTTAACTTAATTTCTGTAGAATAAAATCCATTTGGTCCGCTCCATACTATACTTTTATTTGAGTTTGAACCTAATAAATCAATATCTATGCTTCCCTTCTGGGTAATATTAATATGCTTAATTAAATTAACCTTCACTTGCAATTTTATGTTGCTAACGAAGTTAATTGTTTTACTAATAGTACAACCAGAAATTATGTCATGAATTTCTAATAATGCTTCATTTTTTGAGCTTTGTAATATTATTGGTGCTCCTTGCCAGTATTGGTAGTTATACAATTCATTTCCGTCCAATTTGATCGAACTTATTAAGATGTTGTTTGAACTTGAAATTGTCACTTCTCCGTTTTTACACTTACTTGGAATCACAACTATGTCAGCTTCATCAAAATAGCCCACCGAAAACGTTCTATAAAACTTACACCCAGTGCTTTTATTTGTTATGACAATGGTGCGATTGCCTTCGCTAGTAAATTCAAAAAAATCTGAATTAATACTGGAATTGATTAAATTATAATTAAATTTATTGTTATTAAATGAAATTGAAGATTTATATGGAACAGTACCGACACATTGCTCCTTAATTACAGGTTTTATATCATAAATTTCAAAATCTTTAGCCAAACATCCAAATGGCAAAGAACCTTTGACTAAGGTCACAGAATGTTTTCCTGGTGGCAAGTTACTTCTTTTATTAATTCCCGAAGTAAAGCCATCATCCCAGAGATAACTTACATTATTCATCCCGCTTGCTAAAATAATTGAAGTCTCAGATGGATATACGCCACAATAAGTTTGAGAAATTGTTCCTGAGCTACTTCCTATTTCTGAAAAAATCTGCTTATTAAATGAACAATGGCCTTCAAAGCTTCTAATTTCGACTGAATAATTTTTATTAATTAGTAAATCACCCCGGGAATTACTAATTTTCCCATCAGACCATGTATATTGAAGCGTCGGATTTGTACTAAGACTAACAATTTGATTGGAAGCATTGCATAAATTTTGAACTTTTAGACTCAAATCATAAACAAAGTACTCCTTATAGGCAAAACATCCAGTAGTAGATGTAATTTTAACACGATAGCGTCCAACGCCAAGATTATTTCGAACAGAGCCTATTGCTCCGTCTTCCCACATAAAAGTACAATTTTTACAATCTCCATCAGCAAAATTCTTTACCTTTACCTCTATATTTTCACCTTTTTCAACACAAACGTTATCGATATTTGAAATTTCACCGCCAACAAAAATAAATTGTTCTGCTTTACAACCATTATAATCTACTGTTGCCTTATAATTACCAGGAACTAAATTCTGTAAGGCAGTATTGGTACTACTTAATATTTGAGTGCCAAGTGACCAAGTAATCGAAACAATACCATGTAGTGGGTTATCTTTTATTTGCAAATTTAGACCAATGAATCCATCATTATTACCGTTACACGCCCCTTTAACCACTGGAGGGCCTAAATTAATAACATTCTCACAGTACGATTTCACTATAATAATGATTGAGCCTAAACACGTATTAGCGCTATAAGATAAAAGATATTTTCCAGGTTTTAATCCAGAAATTGTTCTCGTAAGGTTGGAAGAAAATAGATTTTCGCTTTTTATTTCTTTATTATTATCTCTATCCCACAATTGATAATGTATTAAAGAATTATTGCAATTTATTGTAAAAGATATCGAGCCATCATTACCAACTTGTGAACAATCAGATTCAGAATGACTAAAATTTAGATTAGGTTCAGAAATTTTCAAGTTACTAAATATTTCTAAACAGCCATTGAAATCCTCAATACTTATACTATAATTTCCTGCCGACAGCCCGCAAATATTTGAACTGTTACCAACTTTAACGAGACCATCATTTCCTTTACATCTAAATGTAAAAGGAAAATGATCTGAATAATCATCTAAATAAAATCTGATGCAACCTAAATCGCCTGTCGAACAAATATCATCAATATCATAATGCAAGAGAGTCGATGTATTTACATCAAAATACTTTGTTAATATGTTTTTATTACAAGATGGATCAAATACCGACAAATAATAACGTCCAGGATCCTTTAAATTAAATAAATCTTTATTGCTAGATGAAAACGAATTTGGTCCGATCCACGAATATTGAATACTGTTGTTATAACTTGCGATAAACGGATCTATTTGAATGGAACCACCAGTACAAAATGGCTTTATACCTGTTACTTTCCCATTTACCTCCCAAAATCTATCATCGCTTGTTGTATTTGTACTAAAATTAAAAGATATGTTGAACGAGTATTTTTTATAACAACCAGTTGCATCTTTAATTAGAAGATAATAATTTCCCACTTCAAGATTATTTAAAGTGGCACTAGTTGATATTGAATTAACAACGCCAGTAGAAATAATATTATTTTGATTACTAAGCAATTGATAATCAATTGGAGTACTACCGATTAGATTTAAAGCTGCGCTGTTGTTTGCAGGATCATAATCTAAAAGTGCACCAAGATTTAATCCATTGCACGAAGTAGGATTATTGTTGATTTGCTCCAGTGTAACATCCCACATTTTTAGCTCATTCAAAATTGGAGATTTAGAACAATAGTAAACTTCGATACTTATGTTTTTTGGGCAGCCATTTCCATCAGTCAAATAGAAATTGTATATACCTGCATTTAGATGCGCAAAGTACAGTATTGGAGTTGTCTTATCGGATTCGTATTTTTGAAAATTATTGTTATTGGTAATATAATAACTATACGGCTTTACGACATCACCTAATTTGATTCGTATAGATCCGTCCTTCGTAATTGGCGTATTTATTTCTGGTTTTACGTCATAGGTAATTTCTGGAGAATCTCCTCCACTTGGCACAAAATAAACACCCTCCTTTGTACAACCATTTCGATCTGTAATAGTGACGCTATAATCTCCACCTAACAAATTACAAATGCTTGGTTCAGATTGAGTCTTTGTTTCAAGATTTCCTGTTTGGTTCCATGAAAATGAAAAGGGCGCATTTGGATTATTTTCCGTGTGGAATTTTATGCAACCCGGATCACCACAACCACCGGATACAGTTGCTGTGCTAAATAAGTCTAAATCAATTGATTTAGTGGCTGAACATCCATTTGCATCAAAAATCTTTACATTTATCGATGGCTCCCCTTGGTAATTAGTGTAACTCAAATTATCTGGCGCATTGGACCACAAGTAGGTAAATGGTGGGCAACCTGCTGCATTTACAGCTGATATGGTACCACTTTCGCAACTTAATTGATAATCAAAAGAAAAGTCGCAATTGGGTTCATAACATTTTTTACCTAAAACAGTATTATTTGGCAACCCACAAAAGCCAATATCTCCGGAAGTCCGAAGTTCAATACAATATTTTCCTTGCTTGACAGTACGTAGCTCACCAAGGTTAAAGACATTTATATCGCTCGGGAAAGTTAGTATTTCTGTAATACCTTCAATCCCTTTTGCTGGATAATCAAATTCAACATGTATAGGACAACTATTCACGACAGTAGGTACAATATTAAATGCTTCTGTTGTCAGGTCACACGATATAACATTGACAGAGGCTTCTTTGACGCATCCATTTGCATCTGTTACTCGGACAGTGTAATTACCTCCATATAAGTTAGTAGCAATTGCATTACTGCCAACACCAGAAACACTAATATTTGATGGTCCCGTTATTTTCCACGTAAATGGTGAAGTTCCTGACAATATTGTAAATTTCACTGTACCATTATTTGCGCTGACAGAGGTAACTGGTGTACTAGAAGCTTTTATACTTATAGTAGCATTTTCGCATAGATTTGGAACTACCACCTCAAGCACTTTTACGCAACCATTGGCGTCCGTTAACACTACTTCATACGTACCCGCCTCTAATCCATCTATAGTCTGCCTTGTTGAATTAGCTTCAATTTTACCCGATTTATCACTTGGTGAAATTGAGTATTGTATTGGATATGCTCCTGTTATGGACAAAATAAATGAACCATTTTGGAATTTTGCTCCTAAAATTTGAAATACTGCTGAATTGATGTCAACTGAAGGCTGAATAGTGTATGCTTTAGTTATTTTACAGCCTTCGGTGGTTGTGATTGTCACAATATAAACGCCAGGTGTTAAATCAGTAATTTCAGGATCGACACTACCGTTATTCCATAAATAACTTGCTGAAGAATTTGCGCTATAATTATTTGTAACATTTAGATTAATAGAGCCTAAATTATCCTGACATTCATTTTCAGTGTAAGTTTCAATACTTAATCCGCCATTTTGATCAACTGTTACGTCTTTAGTACTTGAGCACCCATAACTGTCCCCTATTGTCACTCTGTATATGCCAGATGCCAAGCCCGCTGCAAATGCTTTATTTTCACCATTTGTAATAAATGAAGTACCAAATGCTGTAAATGAATATGGTAATACTCCATTTGCGGCAGAAACATCAATTCTACCATTATTTAGGGAGTTGCATGTACCAACAACTTTAATTTGATCTAATAAGTCTGGACATCCAGGCACTTCAATACAATCTGAAAAAGTACAACATTCGCATTTGATTTCGTAACAATACTCTCCAGGTGCTAAGCGAGATAGCGAATAAAGACCGTCAAATTGACCAAGAGCAACGTCATCTTTGATCCACGTAATAGTTGCGCCGGTGTTTGACGGAAGTACATTATGTACTAAAATACTTATTGCACCATTTGATCCGCTACTGTACTTTACATCTTGACTTAAATCTTCTCTCTTAAAACAATTAGCAATTCGGCGTGCAATTTGCGTTGAGTCCTCTGGGAAAGGCCTTCCCCCGCATCTATCGAAAGTTAATACATGGTAGTCATCATGGCCTACGCCCCACGAAGAAAGGATTGTTCCTTTTGAGAACCAATATTTTCCAGGATTATTTTTATATGCGAATGAATTGCCTACTAATTTTCTCTTGGGAATATACAATATATCAGTTTTCGAATTAAAATTCAGCTTCTCGGCCATTGCCTTAGTATTTAAAAGATCATTGTTTGCAAAATCTTGGCCATTAAAAATGAGATTTACCATACGACCTTGAAAAGAAGATTGCGGTTTAATTGTGAAAAGCCAATTTGTTTTTTCAGTATTAGTGGCCTCACCGATCAAAGTGGAGGCATTTAACTTTTGCCCCGTGACAAGATCCTTAATTTCTAGATATAAATAATTCATTGGTTCACTGCTAGTTGCCAAAATTTTTAAATCATTCAATAGGTCAACTTTATCGTTACATTTTGAGGACGGTGTGGATTGTACATATCCGTCACCAATTGTAGTCGTATAAAGGTCTACGCTTTTCCATTCTCTGACGTAGTGACCAGTTGTAATTCCATTATTGTACGACCAGACATTCACTTTTTGGATGAACGGCATGAAGTTGTCCAAATTTAATTCAATTGGATTTGAATACTGAATATTATTATTTACTTTTTGTACTTCAGCCGAAATATGATAATTACCATCAATATATTTAGCATCTTGCGGATTATCTGCAACCCAACCCTTATTTGTTGTGTAATTCGCATTGATATGAATTATTGACATGAAATCATAAAAGTAAAACTCATCGTACTTCTTGGAATTGGAATTAGAATAGCAATTAGAGCGCATTCCTATCTTGGTAGCAGAACCTAAATCGGTTGCATTTCTACCAATATTTTGGATTGTTGTACCATACCGTCCACCTAAGCAAAAATCAGCTAACGTTGTCTTTCCAACTAAATTTTTATAATCTACTGTTTTCTGGAAATCTTTCTTAATATTGACTTTTATCCTATCTACATTATAGAGTGTTGGATATCTATTTAATAAACCGCTCACATTTGATGGCATTTCAGGCATAACTTTTATCGTATCCAAGCGTCCAACTACATATTGCTCAATTCAGTAATAGCCTTGATCTT
>JBMOJB010000095.1:0-13915 GCA_049316985.1 Saprospiraceae bacterium
ACAATTGACAATTAACAATTAACAATGAAAAGGGAGCTGTGGTCTGTGATCATAGCTCCCTTTTATTGTTAATAAATAGCTGATTAATCGAAACTACGAATTCCAAATGACAACTTTTAGTATTGTTCAGTCAATTGAAAAGTATTAGTTGAATGGAGTCATTGTTTATGTTTGAAACAACTACCGCAATAAGAAAAAATGGCTCGCTGAAATTCAACGAGCCATTTTTTTTAATATATCTACCGTCAGATAGAAAAATATTGTCAATTGTCAATTGTCAATTGTCAATTGTTTCTTATCCTTTTGGAGTCAAAACACTTGGATTTGCAGTTGGAGCTCCCGGTGTTTCGGCTGGCGGAGTTTTTACCTCACCTTTGATTGTTAAAACACGTGTTGTATTCGCTTCATTTGTAGTCAATGTCACTGATTTTGTGAATGGGCCAACACGTTGAGTGTCGTAACGAACATCAATAGTAGCAGTTTGACCAGGCATGATTGGTTCTTTCGGATAAGTGGGAACTGTACAACCGCAGCTTCCTTGAGCGTTAGAAATGATCAATGGCTCGTCGCCTGTATTAGTGAAAGAAAACTTACGCAATGGATCAGAACCTTTTTCGATTTTTCCGTAATCCATTTCAGTTTGTTTGAATTGTGCAACAGCACCTTTCTTTTGAGCAGTTGCAACTGTAAGTGCTAATGCAAAAATAGCGACAAGCGTCATTAACTTTTTCATATTCAATTTGATTTAATAAATAATTTATAAAATATTTTTTTATCCCGCCAAATGGTTTCCTTTGATTTGACTCACAAATATACGCTGCTTTGCTCTTACCATACAACTAAGGGAAGGTTAAAAATAGGTTAAAGTAAATGATCTCAAATCCAGAAACTACTTAAAAACTAAAAGAATTATTTTGTTATCAAATTGCAAATCAATTGATTACAATTATTTTGATCGAGGATACTTAGTAAATAAATGTTAATAATCGCGAATTAATTAGGCCGGTGAAACCGTATTGCTTCACTGCTCATCGCTTTTTTTATGTTTTCCTGAAGAAAATAATACACTTCCCAATAGTATTCGCTGCGGCACCATACCCGCACTACAAAATGATTGTATCCTTCTTTCGACTCCTGTAAGAGCACATCGGTCGACTTTTCAGGTATAATCATTTGGCATTTTTCCGTGACAATTAAAAGGGTTCTTTTGACCATGTCAAAATCCTCATCTATATCGGTATACACATTTACATCTACTCTCAGCACTCCCTGTCCTGAAATATTAATGATACTACCCTGGGTAACACTGCCATTGGGAATAATTATTTTCCTGTTGTCCAGTGTAAGTAATATGGTATTAAAAATCTGTATTTCTTCCACCGTTCCCGAATATTCACCGATTTTCACCAGATCACCGACTTTGTAAGGTTTAAAAAGGAGAATCAATACCCCGCTGGCAAAATGCCCTAAACTTCCGGAAAGGGCTGAGCCTACTGCAAATGCCAAAGCTGTTATTACTGCAATGAATGAGGTGGTCTCAATGCCAAACATCGATGCAACAGAGATAATCACCAGTATTTTCAATCCCACATTCACCAGAGATACGAAAAATGGTCGAATATTCTCATCAATTTTTCTTTTCGCTAAACTAACCCGAACTAGCTCTGATAATTTATTAGCTCCCCAGAACCCTGCAATCAAAGTAAATAGTCCTTTGAAAAACAAGGGTACAATGTGAAAGAGCTGATCCTGGTAATTCTGATAATCTATGTTCATATGTAGGAATTTGTATAAAAAAACGCAGAAGTGAAATGTCAATTGAACAATTTTGGGTTCACGATGACATCATACTTCTGCGTCGCAATTATGTACAAGAAAATGGTTACTCTATCACCAGCTTTTTCGTAGTTTGATGATGCAGGTCATCGGTTAATTCCAGTAGATAGGTTCCAGCCGGTAGGTTTTTTATGTCTATTTGTGCTGTGCCTGAATTGATTTGAGGTATTTCTACTTGATAAACCACTTGTCCCAATAAGTTCAACAGTCTTGCGTGCAGGGTGATTGTAGATTCGAACCGATAGTTTAAGTTCAATACTTCAGTGGCCGGATTCGGGAAAATGCGCAGTGCCTGATCAAAATCGGGATCATATGAGCCAACTGCCTTATCACAACTCACACAGTAATTGAAGCATACTGTATCGAGTTTTATATCCGTTTTCCCAACTACAAGTTTTCTGTTTCCATCTTTTCCTGCTGCACAAGAGGCAGTGTTTGGAACCGCTTCGTCAGTTCCCCATGCATTTCCATTCAAGAATTTGTATTCATAGATTCCGGTAGGAATATTCAAGGTGGTACGGTATAATTTTCCCGATACCTGGGTCAGGAAAATTACGCCCGGAGTCCAATTGTTGCCTTTGCCTGCCGCTTGCTGGAAATTTCCGGCTATTGAAACGCCATCTTTAGAAACTGATTTTTCTTTAGACAGATCAACTGTAAAAGTCACAGCAGGAATAACGCAAATGCTGCACTCATTGTAGCAAAAAGTGCCAACTTTGAATGCCGTTCCATTCGTTACTGAGAATTTTCGGTTGTCTCCATTTGCGCACGCTTTTCCTGTCATTTTCTCTTCCTTGTTATTCCAGGCGTCATCATTGATAAATTTGTAATCATAATTTCCTATCGGAATGTCAAGTGTTAGCTCCCATAAGCTAGTGCCGGTTTTGTTGATCAATTTGGTGATACCCGGCTTCCAGTCATCGGCATACCCGGCGGCTTTCTGAAAGTTTCCAGCGACACAAACTCCTTTTACAGGATCAACGGTTTCGTTGGCCATGTCTACCGAGAAAGTTACTTTTGTCTTAGCGGTGGGGTCTAAAATTTGAATAAATTGAATGTCATCAATAAAGTATTTGGTGTAAGTGGAATCCACGTAGAAATTCAAACCTGCCAATTGTTTATTAGTTGTCGGCACAGTAGTGCGCGCTCTGCTCCATTTCCATCCCAATTGAAAACCTCCAATATCACTGAAAATGGTGTCTTTGTCAATATCAATGTCATGCACAATGCTGACCCATTGGTTTGGTGTATAGCTGCCCGTTCCCAACTCGGTAGCACCCAGGTAACAACTAACTAAACCATTGCTGAAGAAATATATTTCTGACCCAAAAACATGATTTCCCGTAAGGTCATGCTGGAAGCTATAATAAGCATGCTGGCGTTTGTTGGCTCCTACAGTAATAGTAGGTACAAAAATGTTGAATTTGATTTTATAATGTCCTGCCTTGTGATTACCTGTCTTAAAAATAATATCCTGAAATGGAATCAGATTGCCATCAACCCTCATGGCTTTTGTGTCTGAGCTGAATTCTTCAGTAGATACATAAGCAGTACCTGCAGATGGAGAATCATTCCATGTTGACCAATGCGGAATGGGCCCCAGTGGAATCGAACCTAAGGGGTAATTTTTAAAGGGATCACAAATCACCGCATCCGGACTGCAAACCAAGTCAGGTTTTGGTATCAGACATTTCTCACAAGAATTGAAGCAAGGATTATTCAGTACTATATCATCAGTGGCCACTAGCAGTTTGCGATTTCCATCTTTTCCAGCTGAACAACTTGCTGAATTGGGAACGGATTCATCTTTACCCCAGGCATCGCCATTGACAAATTTATATTCCAGAGTCTGATCAGAAGCAACTGTAATTGTTTTTGAGTAAATTGAAGTGCCGGGAATATTATCCATCTTGGTCTTAGCAGGATCCCAGCCCTGAAAATTGCCGGCGATATGGACCCCTGCTGGGTCGATAGTGCCAACAGCATACATATCGACATTGAACGTTACATCGACTGAATCGTTTTTTGCGAAAGCCAAATCAAAATAAAAACTATCCGGGCTATTTCTGTCATCAAATTCTATGTAGTAGTATTTACCTGCAGTTACCGGTACAGCTGTTAAGCGAGCAGCCAATAGATTAATATCATCTTTATCTTTGGCACATTCACCCTCATTGTACCAATTGGCGCTATTGGGTTCGGTTTTCAAATCTGCATAGCGACGATTGCATTCATATATATGTAGGTTCGTGTCACCCAACCCGTCACAAGAACTGACTGTGATGGTGCCACTTTTGCTAGGAACATAAAGGAAAAAAGCCGATTGTTTTGCATTTATCGAATCTACAGCACCATATTCAGGAAAAATCGATGCCAAACCGGCAAAAATATGTTGTTCAATGATAGCCTTCAGGTATTTTCCGGGTTGAATCTCGTAAGCATCATTGCTGTAGTTGTTGGGATGGGATAATCCGCATACTACCGGCGTTAGACCTGCTGCTTTAATTTGAGCTTTCAGGCTGTCAGCATCCTCTTTTTGAATCATTACGCAGGGTATTTTTATTTGTGCTGCAAGCGGGTTTGTGCCACCTCCCATAATTCCAAATCCAGCTCCATCAGCATTCGCGACTATAACCGCCACTGCTCCTTTTTTGGCCACATTGAGACAACTCCTGACAAAACTATTGCAAGTGCCACCCCGATCTATGATTACTATTTTTCCACTTAAATCTTGCGTAATTGTATCGCAGGCAAATGTACTGCCATTGATATCTTTAACCACTGTTAAATCCCCAACCGTTAGATTGTCGTAATGAAGTCTGGTTCCAAATGAGCCTTCAATTGCAATAAAGGAGTAAAGGTCGTTGCTAACAGAAATTCCTGTTGAATATTGAGCATCTGCGTTACTCAACTTCAGTAGAAATACCAATGCAAAAAGTAATTTATAGAAATTTTTCATAAATAAAAAGAAGTTTTAGTAAAATTGAAATGTAGCTATCTTGCACATTAATAAGCAAAAATGAGCGTTTTTTTTTAGAATATGAAAACTCTTCCAATCTTTTTTGATCCTCATCAAATATAGCGCACGCCCTGTTGAATTTGCAGAATAGCAGCCAAGTATCAAGGATGCTTTATCTGCCGAAATGTTATTGAAATTTAACAAAAAAGGAGTTAATGCTTAATTGAAAGTTAAATGATTGGTACATGCGATGGAAATATGTATTTTTGTAGCGACTTTTTCACTCATTCAAATTTTATACAATGAAATTTAATCTGCTATTTGCTATTTTGATTGTTTTCGCATTTAATTTGCAAGCTCAAACAGCATTTCCCTCAATCCCTCTAAAAACACTGGATGGTCATACCGTCAACGCACAAGATTTATGTAAAACCGGTAAAATAACGGTAGTGAGTTTTTGGGCAACCTGGTGCTCACCTTGTAAAAAAGAACTGGATACCGTAAATGAAGTTTACGAAGAATGGCAGAAGAAGTACGACATGGAGGTTGTAGCGATTACTATCGACGATGCAAGAGCAATAACAAAGGTTAAACCGATGGTCGAATCAAAAGGATGGACTTTCAGGGTACTTTCTGATGTGAATAGTGATTTAAAAAGAGCTTTAAATTTCCCTTCTGTTCCTCAGACTTTTCTGCTTAATAAAGAAGGTAAAATCGTTTATTCACACAGTGGATATATTCCCGGTGATGAAGAGGATCTGGAAAAACACATCAAAGAAATAGCAGACAAATAATAAAGCCCTCATATAACAAGAAAATAAAAACAGCTGCCAATAAACCTTGGCAGCTGTTTTTTTAATTGACATTTGAAAATTGAAAGTTGTCATTTCCTAATTTAAGTTTACACTTTTTGAGTTTATCTCAACTCGCAAAAAAAATTAGATTTCTAAATGTCAATTGACTCCCAAACCCTCAAACCCTCAAACCCTCAAACCCTCAAACCCTCAAACCCTTAACATCTCAACACCTCAACACCTCAACACCTCAACACCTCAACTATTCCTTCGTAAAATCCAAAGCTTTTAGTTTCGGAGCTAATTTGCCAATTGTACTCACCACCAGCAAGGTCATAATTCCACCGAAAGCAACCGAAGGAACGAGCCCCATCAGACGAGCTGCAACCCCTGATTCAAATGCGCCTAGTTCATTTGATGAGCCGATAAATACGCTGTTGACTGCTGAAACGCGACCGCGCATTTCGTTTGGTGTGTATTTTTGAATAATTGTACCTCGAATAACCATGCTGATGTTGTCGAAGAAACCGGTAAAAGCAAGCGCCAGAAATGATAAAGCGAAATTTGTGGAAAGACCAAAAATGATCGTCGAAACTCCAAATCCAAAAACCGCCCATAGAAGATTCATTCCTGCCTTTTCTCCGGGAGGGAATTTTGTCATGATTATTCCCATAATAATCGCGCCAATAGCAGGAGCTGCCCGAAGAAAACCTGCACCAATTTCACCAACATGTAGCACTTCTGCCGCAAATCCCGGAATCATGGCCACCGCTCCACCAAACAAAACGGCAAACATGTCGAGCGTAATCGAACCCAGCATAATTTGATGATTGAAAACATAATGAAGTCCGGCTCTCAAACTCTTAAACATAGCTTCCCGAGCCTGTTGCGGCATAGCTTGTTTAGGTACTTGCATCATCAAGGCCAAAGAAAATAAAACCATACCCGCAATAATAGAATAGGCTGTTCCCGCTCCGCCCAGTGCATAGACCAATCCTGCTGCGGATGGACCGCCGACAGAACCGATATGCCAGGTCATATTCAACCAATTTGAAGAATAGGTAAAATATTCTTTGGGTACCAATTGTGCTGAAAATGCCGATTGAGCAGGGCTGAGGAAGCCCCGGATGATGCCAATCGTGAAATTAACAACATATATGGCAACAACTCCAACAGAATGGAGGATATAGGAAAAATGCGTGGACAGAAAAAAAAGTGCCAGGGCACAAAGACTGTATAAGAAAATACAAGATACAATTATGGTTTTCCGGTCGAATATATCAGCGAGGTAACCTGCAAAAAGTGTAACTATAACAAATGGCACAAACTCTGCCAAGCCAATCATTCCTACTGCAAGATTATCGTGCGTGTTAACATACACTTGCCACATTACGACAGTGCCCAACATATTGGTGGCAAATGTCATGAATAGGCGCGCAATCAGGAAGTTCCGAAATGCGGGAATGGTCAAAACAAATTTTGATGGGGAGATTGCGGACATTGCTGTTGGTTTAATGTCTGCAAAGCTACATCAATTCCAAAATTTGCCTACAATTTATTTTTCTCAATCATTTCCAGCAGGTCATCGCGATAGTTTTTTCCAATAGGAATGTGTTTCGCTGCTCCTTTTTCAATAACCTCAATCATATTTCCTTCGATCGCATGAATTCGATTGACAGAAACAATGAATGAACGGTGAACGCGCTTGAAAATATGAGAAGGAAGTTTCTCCTCCAGACTTTTCATCGTCTGCAAAGTGATGATTCTGCCGGCATCCATTCTGATAATCACGTAATCTTTCAATCCTTCAATATAGATGATATCCGCATATCGAACTCTGAGTAGTTTCTTGTCAGATTTGACATAAATATGGTCGACATCTGAAGGTTCCGATTCCTGAATTTTTCGCAATTGAATTTGCTCTCTAGCTTTATCTACTGCTTTTGAGAATCGCTCAAATGAGATCGGTTTAAGCAAGTAGTCAATGGCATTTAATTCAAAACCATCAACGGCATAATTCGAAAAAGCGGTAGTGAAAATGACAAAAGGAGGATTGTCAAGGGATCTTAAGAAATCGATACCTGTCACCTGAGGCATCTGGATATCCAAAAGCATGAGGTCAATGTTTTGTTCTTCAAGAATTTCCTGAGCCTCGATTGCATTATTGCATTTTTTCACCAGGAAAAGATCTGATATTCGGGCTACGTGCGTTTCCAATACATCTTGAGCCAATGGTTCGTCATCAACGATTAATACGTTTATCATTTTGAATTAAATTGATAGATTATAAGATACAAAAGTTGAGTAGAATGAATCAAATGAAAGGGTATTCTGAAAGTAAACACAAAGCTTGAAAGGAGAATTATTTACTGGTTTCAAAATATTTCCAAAAATGGTTTATTTATTTTTTACATACAAATATTATATGCCAAAGTTATAATTTCAGGCACGAATGTCGATTATTTTAGGATGAAAAGAAAACTGCCTAACAATTAACACATAGACACACCTTAAAAGTATTAAGACCTTCTTCTATTTTCAACTTATTTTTGTTCGGATACAAAAGGTCTAATCTTCGCTTGACATTAATCAATCCTATTCCTCCACTTCTTTTACCGCTATGGTGCCCGAGAGAATTGTTTTGCGTTCTGGAATTTTCAACACAAAAACTTAGCTCTTTCTCTTTGCAGATTAAGTCAATGTGCACAAATCCCTCTCCAATTTGATTCGCTACGCCATGCTTAAAACTGTTCTCTATAAATGGAATAAAAAGCAGTGGTGAGATCGACAGGTTACTGGTGTCGCCGCTAACATTGAATTTTAGATCTATCGTTTTAGATAACCTCAATTTCTCCAGATTAAGATAATTCTCGATGTATGCTACTTCTTTGGTTAGTGGCACCTGCGGTTCGTTGCATTCATAAAGCATGTACCGCATCATTTCTGATAGCCTAAGTACTACTTCCGGCGCATCATCCGATTTTTTCAAAGTCAGCGCATAGAGACTGTTTAATGTATTGAATAAGAAATGCGGGTTTATTTGTGTTTTCAAAAAGCGCAATTCTGATGCTACTGTCTGATTCTGCAATTCAACCCGTTGCTTTTCTTGTTTTTTCCACTCAGAAATAATACTGTAGATGGTTGAAAAACCTGCGATATATACCAAACCCAGAAAATACCAGAATTGATTATTGATCAACTCATTCTGTATCTGGGGGAAATTGCGATGCAAAAAATACAGTGTAATCAGTTTAATGGGTGTTATTACCGCACAGACGAGCAATAGACTGCCGATGAAAAGCCATTCTCTCTTTTTTCCTGTCAGAAAATTCGGAATTAGATAAAACAGGTTGATGTAGGTGACCAATATATAGAAAAATATATTCGTGCCTTCCAACAAAAAACGGAATGCAAGATTAAGGTGGTTGTTGCCCAATTCAACCAACGCCAGCAACATCACCAACCAAAAAATCGAATGATAAACCCATTTTTTTCGGGTCAATAAAAATCCGCGGATAAGATAACGCCGCACGTCAATTCCGAACAATACCATAAGTACTGCAAATAAAATATTTAGCTGAAGAAAAATTGATTTATTGGACTAAATCTGCCAAAAAATAGAGGGAATAAAGCAATATTTAGACAGTTGTATTGAGCACAATTCCTTATTTTAGAATTATCTTTGCACAAATAGTCAATTTATACTGCAATGCCTCTAATTAAAGAAATCATACAAAGTCTTGAAAATATAGCACCTCCCATTTACCAGGAATCATATGACAATAGTGGATTGTTGGTCGGGAATCCCGGCAACGAAGTGACTGCCGTTCTCATTAGTCTCGATTGTCTGGAAAAAACAGTCGATGAAGCCATTGAGAAATCCTGCAATCTGATTGTAGCCCATCACCCAATAGTGTTTAAAGGTCTGAAACGGTTCAACGGGAAAAATTATGTCGAAAGGACGATTATGAAAGCGATCAAGCATGATATTGCCATTTACGCTATTCATACCAACCTCGATAACATGTATTTCCAGGGTGTTAATGCCAAGATCGCCGAAATGCTACATCTCAAAAATACTAAAATACTGGCACCGAAGAAACAGATACTTCGCAATTTGGTGACTTTTGTGCCTAATGATAAAGCTGATTTGGTTAGAGCGGCTTTATTTCAGGCCGGAGCCGGCCGGATTGGAAATTATGACCAGTGCAGCTTTAATGTTGAAGGAACCGGAACATTCAGGGCCAATGAGCAGGCTAATCCTTACGTTGGAATAGCGGGTGTACAGCATCGGGAAAATGAAACCAGGGTAGAAGTGGTTTTTCCTATGGATAAAGAACGGGAATTGATGCAGGCTTTATGCAGTTCACATCCCTATGAGGAAGTAGCATACTATATCTATTCCCTCGAAAATCAACACCAGGAGATTGGTTCCGGTATGATCGGAAATGTGGAGTCAGCGATGGATATGAAAGATTTTCTTCAATTCGTAAAACAACAGATGAAATGCGCTGTTGTAAAGTATACGGACTTTCAGGAGGGGAAAAAAGTACGTAAAGTAGCGTTGTGCGGTGGCTCAGGGTCTTTCCTGCTGAATGATGCAATTGCGCAAGGTGCAGATGTCTACATCAGTGCAGATTTTAAATATCACGAGTATTTTGATGCCGACGATAAAATAGTAATTGCTGATATCGGACATTTTGAATCAGAACAATACACAATTTCCCTAATTTCTGATATAATTTCCAAAAACTTTCTTAACTTTGCGGTTTATTTGACAGAGAGAAATACTAACCCTGTTAATTATCTGTAATTCAATACATTATAAAATACATAAATGGCAGCAAAAGAACTCAGCGTTGCAGAAAAACTAAGGCAACTCTATGAATTGCAAATGGTTGACTCAGAACTTGACCAAATTCAAATCCTAAAAGGTGAACTTCCCATGGAAGTAGCCGACCTCGAAGATGAGATCGTAGGTTTGGATACACGCTTGACTAAGTTGAAAGTTCAACTTAAAGAAGCTGAAACCGAAGTGTCTCGTCACAATACCAATATCAAAGATGCAAATCTTCATATTGAGCGTTATACCAAGCAATTGGATGCAGTAAAGAACAACCGTGAATTTGATGCCCTTACCAAAGAAATTGAAAATCAAAAGCTTGAAATTCAATTGTCAGAAAAGCGCATAAAAGAACACAAAAGTATTGTAGCGCAAAAACAAGAAACGCTTGACGCTACAGATGAAAGGCTGACAGCGAAGAACAAAGAACTGGACAACAAGAAAGTTGAACTTGCGGCAATTATTGAGAAAACTGAAAAGGATGAAGACAAATTGCTGAAAAAGTCAGAAAAAGCAAGAAAGAAAATTGAAATTCGTTTGCTACGCGCTTATGACAAAACAAGATCTTCTTATCGCAATGGAATGGCAGTAGTGAAAATTGAAAGAGATGCTTGCGGCGGTTGCTTCAATAAAGTTCCCGCTCAGGTTCAAATTGAAATCGGGCTTCGCAAAAAGATTTTAGCTTGTGAGCATTGTGGAAGGGTATTGGTAGATAATGAAATTATGAATATGCAGAGCGAAGAAGCAGAGTTGGAAGTACTATAATCCAGGCCTTTTCTTCAATACAAAAATAGCATTAGACTTTAGCTTCGGCTACTGTGTAATGCTATTTTTTTTGCGCATCAAAAAATTGATTTAAAACGAAGTCTCCGGCTTTGAATGGGCTGATCTCTCCCTTATCCAATTGGAGCTCTACCATATTCATCGCTGCTTTCACATCGTCGTTTTCAAAAAATAGACGTTTCAACTCGTTGAAGATACGATCGTGCATCCAGAATTGAGATTGCTGTTTGCGTTTCTGTTCGAAAGATCCATTCGCGAGCGTGAAGTGATGAAAATCTTCTATCGTTTGCCAGATTTCATCTATCCCCTTTTTGCTTATAGCAGAACAAGTGATTGCTTTGGGAATCCAACCATTTTCTTTGGGAGGAAACAGATGCAGGGCGTTTTGATAAGCTGCTCTGGCTTGTTTAGCAAGCATTTCTCTGTATTCATCTGCTTTATTCACGGCTATTAAGTCCGCCATTTCGACGATTCCTCGCTTGATTCCCTGCAATTCATCTCCGGCACCCGGTAACAGCAAAAGCAAAAAGAAATCGCACATGGAATGCACTGCAGTTTCTGATTGACCAACGCCTACCGTTTCGATTATGATCGTATCAAACCCCGCAGCTTCACACAATATGATTGTCTCACGCGTTTTTCTGGCCACTCCACCCAGTTCTTCCCCTGCTGCTGAAGGACGGATAAATGCGTCCTTTGACCTCGTAAGGTATTGCATTCTCGTTTTATCTCCTAATATGCTGCCTTTCGATATTTTACTACTGGGATCTATCGCCAGTACGGCGACTTTGTGGGATTTTGCTATGATGTATTGACCAAAAACTTCAATAAAAGTGCTTTTTCCAACACCAGGTGTGCCCGTTATGCCAATTCTTACAGATTTATTGGCGTGTGGCAAGCATTTTTCTATAATTTGCTGTGCAATTTCTTGATGTGAACTTTTTATGCTTTCCACCAGCGTTATGGCTTGACTTAAGATTACCGGGTCACTATTCAATATTCCCTGAACATAGGCTTCAACTGAAAGGAGATTTTTTTTAGTCTGGCTCAATAAATCGTGCAAACGCGGATTCAGATTGTCGGGTTGCTCGACACCTTTTTGAACCTGTAATGCACTTTTAATTTGTTTTGCCATATTTAGAATCTATAATTGGCTCCAGCCGATAAAAAGTAAGGAGAGCCTACAGCGAGTTCTGCATTAACACCAAGATGATCAGTAAAAAACCACCTGACCCCAATCGGAATTACCTGAAACTGAGTGGCGACAAATGTTACTTTCGAAGGTAGTTTGTCAATAATGCCGGACCCGAATCTAAAATTTGATCCGATGACAGACTGGATAACAGCTTCGGCTACCCCGGGACTAATTTCAGCGTTTATCTTCGGCGACCAGATGCCAATTCCCAGTCGAATTCCTGAATAACAATCGAAATAATTGCTATTACCATAGTGAAAAAGAAATCTCGCAGCAAATGTAGTGCGGGGAATGCTAATAGTTACTTCTCCAATCGGATTTTTATCAAAATTAACCGCATCGACCCTTAGCTTAACGTTGTTGTATGAACCCGCAAAGCCCACACTGAACCATTTTAAGGTAGCATAGTCCCAGGCAAATCCAATTGTCGGGACATGACTAAATGCCCCTCCTAAGTGTTGTAAGGAATCACTGGAGTAAGGATTTATTTTTCCGCTAAACAGGCTGAAAGTACTTATCCCATAATGCAAATTAACATTATTTTGAAAATAATCATTCTGGGCATTCAAGCTGATACAGGAAAACAAAGTGAGTATCCCGATAAAAAACGGTTGTTTCATTGAGCAGAATTAAAAGCGATAATTTATGCCAAATGATGCGTAATAAGGACTTCCCAAAGCAAGTTCTGCACCGATTCCGAGATTATTGTTTAAATGAGCCCTCACTCCGATAGGTATAAATTGCACTTGCGGAGCAACGAATCCTGATCGCACACCCAGATTGTTGACCAATCTATTTCTAATAAAACGGGGAACGATTCCTTTGAGGTTTTCATCGATTTTTGCAGTTAGTTCCTCTTCCAGTCCATCCGCAACTTCCAGGCTCAATCTGCCGGTCCAGATCCCTACGCCTATCCGTCCGCCGGAATAAAAATCCCAGTTGGCATTATTAAAATAATGAAAAAGTAGGCGAGCGCCGAGGGTCGTTCTGTTTGCATTCAATGCCACCGTTCCCAGTTTTTGTCCTTTGTATTCCAGTCCGTCATATGCGTATTTTGCGCCATTATAAGATAACGCAGCACCAGCACTGAACCATTTGACCAAACTTCGGTCATAGGCGATTTGAAAAGTAGCGGTATTACTGTACTTGCCATTTTTATATTGCACTTCACCGGGTTGGGCATTTGCTCCGAGATCGCTACTCGCGAAACCGAATGCACTGGCTCCGATGCTGCCGGAAACTACATTTTTAAAATCTGAATTCTGAGCAATTGTTTGTTCTGCACCTACACAGAACAGGAGAAAGGCCATTACTTTGATAAAGTTCATTGATGCTTGTTTAGATGAATAATACATTTCAAAATAAAACGCAAAGCGAAAATAAATATTAGTTATGTAAACGTTAATCAAGGAAAAAAAGACAAAAAGTGTTTTGGAAATATTCTTGATTGGGAATTAGGAATTAGGAATTAGGAATTAGGAATTACGAATTACGAATTACGAATT
>JBMOJB010000096.1:0-13785 GCA_049316985.1 Saprospiraceae bacterium
ATTACGAATTACGAATTACGAATTACGAATTACGAATTACGAATTACGAATTACTAACTTCGTTTGATTCTGAATTTGAGTTTTGAGGATGATTTTCAAATGTAGTATTTAAAATCTGTTTTTTTATGATAGAAACTGATATTCTGATTATTGGTGCGGGACCAACAGGTTTATTTACAGTTTTTGAAGCCGGATTATTAAAGCTGAAATGTCACTTGGTTGATTCCCTTCCGCAAGTTGGAGGGCAACTTTCAGAGATTTACCCTAAAAAACCAATTTACGATATACCGGGTTACCCAAGTATACTGGCAGGCGAATTGACCGATAATCTGATGAAGCAAATTGAGCCTTTTAAACCCACTTTTACACTAGGTGAAAGAGTAGAGACGCTTGAGAAAATGGCTGATGGAAGATTTAGCGTGACTACAAGTAGAGGAACAATTCTTGCTGCACCAGTAGTTTTTATAGCGGCAGGCTTAGGAAGTTTTGAACCGCGCAAGCCGCCTTTGGATAATATCGCAGATTTTGAAGACAAGGGGGTCGAATATATCATAAGAGATCCTGAGTTTTATCGAAATAAAAAAGTGGTAATCGCGGGTGGTGGTGATTCAGCTTTGGATTGGACAATTTTTTTGTCGAAAATTGCAGAAAAAGTTACGCTTATACACAGACGTAAAGAATTTAGAGGCGCTCTTGATTCTGCTGAAAAAGTGCATCACTTGACCGAAGCGGGTATAATCAGGCTAATGACCGATTCGCAGGTAACAGCGCTGTCTGGTATAGGAAAGCTGGAAAGAGTCGAAGTTGAACATGATACTGAAGGTAAGTTTGAAATTAAAACAGACCATTTTATTCCCTTATTCGGGCTTTCTCCTAAATTAGGCCCAATTGCCGAATGGGGTCTAAATGTTGATAAAGGGGCAATTGTGGTAGATACACTCGACTATAGTACCAATATTCCGGGTATTTTTGCAGTAGGTGATATCAATACTTATACCGGTAAATTAAAACTTATTCTTTGCGGATTTCATGAGGCAACACTGGCCGTACAGTCTGCATACAAAATCATTAACCCAGATAAAAAGTTGTCATTTAAGTATACAACGGTGACGGGAATTGAAGGAATGTAAATTCTTTACTCTCCCTGTCAGTTGGCACTGCATTAAAACCTGGCTTAGTAGACCGAGAAAAACTTGACAATCATTTCTCAACATCTTGTTGATTCGGCTGACAGGTTTACCTAAAAATGAATCTATAAACTTGATTTTTTCAGACAGACAAGAAAGAACTTTCAAGAACTGCTGGTGAAACTACAGCGTAAGATACAAAATTATACTATCGTTGTTGTTAGTAACGTGCACGATTCATATTTTGACTTTTCAGTTTCTATTGTTTAAATTTGCAGGATGAAAATATTGCATACAGCCGATTGGCACTTAGGGAAATACCTTGACAAATTTTCCCGACTGGAAGAACAGCAAGAAATCCTTGAGCAGATTGTGCAAATTGCAGAAAAAGAAGCGGTCGATATCGTAATAGTTGCAGGAGATCTGTTCGATTCCTTCAATCCTTCCAATGAAGCTTCTGAATTATTGTATAAAACGTTACACCGCCTTGCTGACGGTGGAAATCGTGCAGTTGTTGCTATTGCCGGAAACCACGATTCTCCGGAGCGAATAGATATGCCCGATACTTTGGCCAGAGAATGTGGAATATTATTCGTCGGATTTCCTGTTGCAGAAACCAAACCATTTGCTACGCAGGCGGGTGTCCGAACGCTGCGACTTGACAAAGGATTTGTAGAAATAAAATTGCCAGGATTTGAATACCCGCTCAGAATGATTTTAACTCCTTACGCAAACGAAATTAGATTAAGGCGCTATCTTGGTTCAGACGACAAGGAGGAAAACTTACGGCAAGTATTGCAAAATCACTGGTTGGCGCTTGCCAACAAATATTGCGATCAACTGGGTGTGAATATTTTGATGACCCATCTTTTTGTTATGCAAAAAGGAGGCGAAATCCAAGACGAGCCGGAAGGAGAAAAGGCAATTCTGGTCGGAGGAAGCCAGCCAATTTTCACTGAAAATATTCCGGCGCAAATACAATATGTATCATTGGGGCATTTGCACAGGTTTCAGGATTTGGGTGTCCCATCGCAGCCTGTTGTTTACAGTGGCAGCCCACTTTCCTATAGTTTTGCTGAAGCAGGGCAGAAGAAATACGTTGTATTACTCAATGCAGAACCAGCTAAAAATGTGATTCTTGAAAAAATAGAACTCAATCAAAAGCGGCCACTTTTACAAAATAAATTTGAAAACGTTGAAGATGCACTACTCTGGTTGAAAGATTTTCCTGAAGCATATGTTCAGTTGACGTTGAAAGTTGACAAGTATCTTTCTGCTTCAGATAACAGTAGATTGAGAATGGCACATGATAGAATTGTGAGTATTATTCCTGAAATCAGCAACCAAGAACAAACTGCTGATAGACAAATGTTAAATATCAATGAACATAGCATGGAACAACTATTTGAAAAGTTTTTCTTTGAACGCAAGGGGCAAGAGCCTAATCTGGCTCTGCAAGAACTTTTTAGGGAGGTGCTTCACAGCAATGAGCAAGAATCAGAATAAATGTTGATTTTGTCGAAATCCTGAAGAATGCAAAATTCAAAATTTATATTTGCAACCGATTTATAATTATATAAAAATTTAATTCATTCCTTATGGCTGATGTAATTCAGCTTTTACCCGACTCAATCGCCAATCAGATCGCAGCAGGTGAAGTTGTCCAAAGACCTGCAAGTGCAGCAAAAGAGTTATTGGAAAATGCCATAGATTCTGGAGCTAGTAGGATTCAATTGATTGTTAAAGAAGCAGGAAAGATGTTGATCCAGATAATCGATAATGGCTGTGGTATGTCTGAAACCGATGCAAGGATGTGCTTTGAAAGGCATGCAACTTCGAAAATAAGGAAAGCGGAAGATCTCTTTTCAATAAAAACTATGGGGTTTCGAGGGGAGGCATTGGCGTCGATAGCCGCTGTTGCACAGGTAGAGCTTCGTACCAGAAGGGCCATCGATGAGCTTGGAATTAAAATAATTATTGAAGCATCAGAAGTGATTTCACAGGAAGTAGAGCAATGCCCTCAGGGAACCAGCATACTTGTAAAGAACTTATTTTACAATATTCCTGCGAGAAGAAATTTTCTGAAATCGAATCCAATTGAAATGAAACATATCATTGAAGATTTTCAACGGGTCGCATTGGCAAATCCTGATGTTCATTTTTCTTTGCATCACAATGATTACGAACTGTTTCATCTTCCTGCAGGAAATCTCAAACAGCGAATTGTCGGTATTTTTGGGGGAAATTATAACAAGAACTTAGTTCCCGTTGATGAAGAAACGGGCACAGTGGTATTAACTGGATATATTGGAAAACCGGAATTTGCCAAAAAAACCAGGGGAGAACAATTGTTTTTTGTGAATAAGCGTTTTGTGAAAAGTACTTACTTGCAGCATGCGGTAATGACTGCTTATGAAGATTTACTTCCACGAGATACTTTCCCTTTATTTGTTATTTTTCTGGAAATTGATCCGGCGAGGATTGATGTAAATGTGCACCCAACCAAGACTGAAATAAAGTTTGATGATGAGCGATTGATTTATAATTATTTAAAAGTAGCGGTTCGACATTCATTGGGACACTATAGCGTGACGCCAACCTTGGATTTTGAGCAAGAAAGGGGATTGCCGGTCGCAAATAGTGCATTCACCAGACAAGACACTTACATAGAAACCATTCAGAGTGATTTTTCAAAGAAAGATGCGAAATTAAATAGGGGTGCATCTATTAATTACTCAAAGCCGGACAAACTACAGTCTTCAAATTTGAGAAACTGGGAAAAGTTGTTTGATGGTCTTGAAAATGACAAGTGGAGCGAAAACGTCGACGAAAAAGCGAGTGCTACCGCGAGTCAGGAAAGTTTCACAATCGGAAGCAGCTTCAATACCGGCATTTTAGACGATCAAGCGAATTCTTTTTCAAAAGGACATAAAGAGCCGTACCAAATTCACAATAGATATATCGTTAGTCAGATCAAATCGGGTTTCTTACTGATTGATCAACAGGCAGCACACGAGCGAATTTTGTATGAAAGATATCTTCAACTTTTTGATGAATCCAATGTTAGTACTCAAGCGGAACTTTTTCCAAAGTCTATTGAGTTATCTGTCGGTGATTCAGAAATATTAAAAGAAATATTACCTGAAATCAATCGACTTGGATTTGATATCAACGAATTTGGCCAAAACACTTTCGTAATCCATGGACTTCCGGCAGAACTAAAGCAAGGCTCGAGTGAGCAGCAAGTAATCGAAAGGTTAATTGAGCAATATAAAATGAACATCAATTTGTCGCTGGAGTTAAAAGAGAAAATCGCAAGAGCAATGTCTAGAAGTGCTGCTGCGAAAAAAGGCAAATCTTTAGATGTACACGAAATGAGAACCTTGATTGACCAGCTTTTTGCCTGTGAAATTCCTTTTCATAGTCCTACTGGTGTCAAGTGTTTTATTACCTACGATTTAAGTGATTTAGAAAAACTGTTTTAACTTTTTCGAAAAAAAAGCAAGAAGTGCAATTACTATGAGTTTTAACAACTATAACAGAGGAATGCAGATTACACCGGTAGTAAGAGATTTACTGATTATCAATATTTTATTTTTTATTGGAACTCAATTCAGTGATACTGTCAGCTCAATGTTGGCATTGTATTATCCATCCTCTGAAAACTTTCGCACCTATCAATTGGTCACCCATTTTTTCATGCACGCCAATTTAATGCATCTTGCATTCAACATGATCGGTTTATACAGCATCGGGATGATGTTGGAAATGGTGTGGGGAGGTAAGCGCTTCCTTACTTATTATTTTATTTGTGCATTCGGAGCCGCAGCTGTTCATTTGGGGATGACTTACTGGGAGTTCTTTCAGTTGGAATCATTGATGAAAACTTATATAGCCCAACCGGATCTCGATGCGGCTATTACATTTTTTAAAAGAACAGGTTTTGAATTAAACAGTGAAGACAGTTCTGTGATACAAGCGCAAATGAGTGAAATAATTAAACGAAGAGCGGATATCCCTATGGTAGGAGCTTCCGGTGCATTATACGGTTTATTGGCCGCTGTATGGTATATGTTCCCGGAAACGGCGTTTTTCATCTATTTCATTCCTGTACCCATCAAAGCAAAATATCTGGTTCCGGTGATCTTAGTGCTGGATTTATTTATGGGTTTTAGCCGTTTTGGTGGAGACAATGTAGCGCACTTTGCTCATATAGGTGGTGCTGTGGTTGGTTTAATTGTCTTATTGTTGTGGTATAAAAAATCAATTGTCAGGTAAAATGTTTACATCTATTTGGTCGGATATTAGAAAGGAGTTTCAATACGGAAATATGATGACACGAATCATCATCACCAATGTCGTCGTGTTTTTGGTGGTAAACTTCATCATGATTGGATTTTTCATATTCAACAGGGGCGTTATACCGGAGTTTTTCGACAACATGCTTCATTTGTTTTGTATTGGGAAATCTGCTGAGCATAATTTGTATCATCCCTGGGTGATTTTTACGCATATGTTTTTGCACCAGGCATTTTTTCACCTCTTGTGGAACATGATTTATTTGTATTGGTTCGGACATATTGTTGGTGATTTGATAGGCAATCACCGGATTTTACCTATTTATTTACTGGGTGGACTCGCTGGAGGACTGGTGTTTTTTGTATCAGCAAATTATTTTCCAAACATTGGGGAATACGCTTTGGGTGCGTCTGCTGCTGCTATGGCCATTGCTATGACCGCCGGAGTGATGGCGCCTGATTATATTTTGCGCCTGGTTATTTTTGGAGAGATTAAATTAAAATATATTGTTGGGGTTCTTCTTCTTTTAGATCTGATTGGTATTGCGACAACTACAAATTCAGGTGGCCATCTGGCACATATTGGAGGAGCTCTGATGGGATATTTTTATGCGGTAAGACTGCGAGCAGGTGTAGATTTGGCAGCACCAATCAATAAAATTATTGACGGCATTGTCAACTGGAGAAATATTTTTGCTCCCAAAAAAAGTAAATCAAAACGCCCAAGACCTCACATGGCCTATAAAAACGATGCTGCTGTCGGATCGAAAAGAAAAGTTGCGGACGGGGGAGCTTATTCCGGCACTGATTTTAATCAGGAGCGACTAGATCAAATATTAGATAAAATCAAACTGACAGGTTACGACAGTCTTAATAATGAGGAAAAAGAATTTCTTTTTAAAATGAGCAAATAATGTCGAGGGGATTTTGGTTTTCAAATGGTCTATCTGACTCACGCTGTTTATGATAGTTTTTCGCTCAATCCTGCTGTCGTCCAATTTATTTATTGTAGGATTGACGCTACTCGCTTACCTCTCACCGATGGTAAAGCCTCAAAACTTTTGGGTGCTTCAGTTCGTAGGGATGAGTTATCCTTTCCTTTTGCTGTTTAACGTTTTTTTTGTGGTTGGATGGCTTCTTTTTCGGAAGCGTTATTTTTTAATTTCTCTATCAACTATTCTTATCGGTTGGAGCCATTTCAATAATTTCATTGGCTTTTCATTCCCTGAAAAAAGCAGATCCTCTAAAAGCCTGAAGGTGCTGACCTACAATATCGATAATTTTACCCATTTCCAGAAAGGCACAGAACAGACAAAACGCATTGCAGCATTTGAGAAATTTATAAGAAGCGAAGATCCGGATATTATTTGTTTTCAGGAATCATTTATAACCACGGCAGAGTACAGTTCCAGGATTAAGAAATTTCCGGTTTTAGCAGAATATCGATATATTTTTCATCCAGTTGAAAAAGGGATGGTTATTTTTTCCAAATTTCCGGCTACCAAAACTGCCAAAATCAACATGAAAGAGGATCGGGTGGAGACAGCAAATGGAGCCAATTATGCGGATGTGCAAATTCATGGAGAAATCTTTCGCCTGTTAATTACGCACCTGCAATCAAATTCTGTCAGAGAACGTACAGCTGATGTGATAGAAGATCATTTCAGGAGTGAGGAAACCAGGCAAACAGCGCTGGCGGTGATCAAGAAAATCCGTGATATGTCGTATTTTAGAGCAGCACAAAGCGAAGCAATACATGCATTTATCAAACAAAGTCCTTATCCGGTAATTGTAGCTGGTGATTTTAACGATACGCCACAGTCTTATACGTATTCGCAGATCTCCAATGGATTGCAGGATGCTTTTGCCCGGAAAGGAAGTGGCTTAGGTATTACATATGGTGGTATAATTCCAGGTTTGCGAATTGACTACATTCTTGTAGATCCAAAATTTAAGATAATTTCATACAAAATTCCTAAGGTGTCATTCTCTGATCATTATCCCGTGCTGGCAGAAATTGATCTATCGGCAATTCATAAATAACTCAACCACCATTTATCTTTATTTCGGGCCTTGTACAACATGTATTTTTTGCAGATTGGATACAATAAGAGTACAATACCGATCCAAATTAGGTACGTCGCCCCGAGCGAAAAACCAAATTCTGCCCATGGCGAGGCAGCTGCCTGACCATTTTCGGTTAAAGATTCCCACTTGTATTCCATTATTGCTCGTGTTATCACCGCAAATGAATGGATAAAAAGTATATGCTGTAAGTAATAGAAAAAAGGTACGCTACCAAAAACTACGAAAAAATTGGCTATTTTACTTTTTACTTGCTCGGAATATGCTAAGAAAAGTAAACCGGGTCCGATAGTAATCAGTGCAAAATCGAGAGAAGGTGGGTACTTACTTAGGTTAAAAAAAGATAGAATTGTAAAAACAATATCTTTCTGATAGCTCCATGGTGCTTTATCTCCGTACAAATTAATCCCTCTAATGACAAAAAACATTGCAATACAAGTTATTCCCACTCTCAGGAGCCATTTTTTCCGCAATGCTTTATCAAAATCAGATTTGTATAAACTGCCAAGACAATATCCCAATGACATTACACTGGTCCATGGTAAAACAGGATAGAAGAAATTAATTCTAAAATTTTCAGTGAATTTGACGGTTGTAGACTGGTGCACGATGTACCAAAGTATTGCCTGAATGCTGGAACCCTCCGCTTTTATCCCATCCAGAAGATTGTGGCTAAGCATGAATAGCGCAGCAAGCAAGAAAAGATATCTTAACGGCAAATAAATCAATCCAGCCAACAGCATCATAGAGCAACCAATGGCCCACAACACCTGAAGTGTTACGTAGTGGTAGTGAATGTCGAAACTCCACAAAAAAGTATTGATAAATATTTCTACGAAGATCAACCATATACCCCTGGTAAAGAGAAATTTACTCAATTCTGCTTTACTTTTTTTTTGACCGTACAAAAACGCAGAGGTTCCTGATAAAAATACAAATAATGGAGCGCAATAATGGGTGATAAATCGCGTAAAAAAAAGAATTGGTGTGGTAGTCGCCAGATTGGTAGGACTAGAGGTAAAAGAATCCAAATGAAAATAATCACGAGTATGGTCCAAAGCCATCACAACCATAACTATTCCCCGCAGGAGATCAATTGATTGGATTCTATCAACATTTGCAGTTTGCATCGTGGCTTGTTTGTGAGATAATTAATACCGATCTGTTATTTCGGTCGCAATATTATATTTAATAATATAAATCTTTGCTCATTTTGCTTTAATAATTTTTGAAAACTTACAAATTGTGCATTTTTTTCGACAAGTCACCATTTTTCGCTTTTTTAAAGACATTTAAGCGCTTGAACGTTTATTTGTTTATCTAGCTGAAAATCTCCCTGAGTTATAAGTTTTAGAAAAGATTATTGCGAGGTCTTATTATCATTTCCCAGTAAACTATTCCCATATAGGTTTGGGTTTGAATTGTATCAAATTTCTCAAAAGGCAATTTGCCTAAACTAAAATAGCCACAAAACATGAAATAATTTCTTGCCCCGTGGCTATTCTGTTCTAATATGAGTATAGTTTAAAACTCAAACATAAAACCCAGACTCGGAATCACCACCGGATCGTCTTCAATAGCGGTTACAGGAATACCATTTGAGCCGTCGGGGTTTAGTGCATTTCCGTCTGTTGTTTTGAAACCTGAATTATCATCTAGTCGCTCAAATAAGTAATTCGGGTATTGTTGATTGCGCGCCAAAAGTGCATTCGAGACATCAAAATATAAGTCGAAAGTGCTATGCTTGAAATTCCACTTTTTATCGATCCGGAAATCAAATTGTTGGAAAGGCTTTAGTCTTTCAGTATTTAGACGGCTATAGTCCAACACGCCATTACCTGTTTGCGGATATACGCGACGTGAAGCAACGAGATCAAAAGGAGTATAAGGAACTCCACCTGTAATCCGGTATTTAAGACCCATTTCCCATCCTTTTCTAAACTTGCGACCCAATTGAGTTGATACAAGATGTCTATTGTCCCATGCAGAAGAAATCAATTTGCCGTCATTGCCAGAGAATTTGCTGACAACATAGGTGTAAGAAACAATTGCGAACAGATTTTTGGTTAATTTCTGTTGGAAAAAGAATTCTGCTCCGTAGGCTCTTCCTTTTCCGGTGCTACTGATGGCTTCGTTGCCTATGAAACCGAAATTCTGGCCTTCATTCGCAAGTGAAGTGCCTGTAAGTAATGATACCGGGTAGTTTGTGTAATTTTTATAGAAACCTTCAATCGTAAATCGGGTGCTTTCTCTTGGTATAAATTCAATTCCTGCTACATAGTGTGTCGAACCAATATAATCTGCTGAACGGTTTACGAGATCTTTGGCTGCATTTCTATACCCCAGGATCGTATAAGAAGGTAATTTGTAGTATTGGCCAACGGAGGCATTTACTTTCCACTTCGGATTGATGCTGTAGGAAAGGGATGCTCTTGGTGATAGCGTTTTCAATGGATTGTTGCCATTGTCTGTGAAATTGTTCATGTCAGTGCGTAAACCAATATTTAATCCAAGCCTGTCATTTAAGAAACGATGTGAAGCCTGCGCAAAAAGTCCGTAACGCAATAAATTCAAATCCGTATTAAAAGTAAATCTCTGCTCAGGTTGTATGACCTGACCGTTGCTGTCCTTTATTTCTTTGCGAAATATGTTGTAGAAATCATTGTTGTATTTCACATATTGGGCGACTCCGCCATAACTTAGTTTCCATGTACCAAAGTACTTGTTGATATCAATACGAAGTTTGTTTTCTGCTTCTTGTGATGACGTGAAAAGATATCTTTTGCTAATGTCGTCTCGTAGTCCATCTTCAAACTGAGAAAATTCATTATCAGCCATATTTCTACTCAAAGCAATATTCGCGAATCCATTTTTCATCAGTCTTTTTAATGAAAAACCTACCGTGTAATTCCATTGGCGAATATATGGAGCTTGCTTGATTACTTGTGCGTTGTTGACGTTGGTGTTGGCGGTAAGGTCAGAATAAAACTTGTCAATTGCTCCTAGTCCAATTGCTGTAAAGGTAGTTTTCGAGTTGATTTTGTGGGTGACTTTGTATTGAAAATCCCAATAGTCGGGACGAATCGCCAGGTCAATAGCCTTAAAAAAGAATTGTAAGTAAGATCTTCTTGCAGAAGCCAGGAAGGTAGTTTTCTTACTCAGCGGGCCTTCAGTTGTCACAGCCAATTCCGAAGAACTCAATCGAAGATTGCCTTGAAAACGATTCGGATTGCCATCGCGTTGTTTGAATTGGAATACTGATGCGAGTGCATTATCATACTTGGCATCGAAGGAGCTGGAACTTAAGGTTAGTTCTTCAATAAAAGACACATTCAAAATTCCATTTGATCCTCCTCCTGAGCCTTGAGTGGCAAAGTGGTTGATTACGGGAATTTCTACTCCGTCCAGATAATACACATTTTCTCCAGGTGCTCCACCTCTAACAATGATATCGTTTCGGTTAAAGCCATTAGGTGTTGAGCCAATACCGGGCAGTGTTTGAACCACTTTGAAGATATCAAAGTTTCCACCGGGAGTAGTTTTGATTTCTTCCATGCCCAAGCGCTGAATGGAATTCGGTGATTCAACCGTGCTTACTTTTATACTTTTATTCTCCGTCACTACTACTTCTCCCAAAGTTGAAGCATCGTTATCGAGCTCAAAATTGATGATGTTGGCATTTCCTGTAGTGGCGCTGATATTGAATTTGGTAAATGATTTGTACCCAACATACGAAGCTTTAATATTATAGCTTCCGACAGGAACTTTTATTTCAAAATTTCCGTCGATGTCAGAGTTTGTACCAATCAATGGATTGCTTCCTTCCACAGTAATACTAACACCTATTAAAGTTTCTTGAGTTGCTTTGTCTTTTACCGTTCCTTGAATAATACCCATGCGCTGGGCTTCGACAATAATTGAACTGAAAAGCAGAACAATCATTACTGCTAAATTTTTATACATAAATTGCTTGTTTAAATGATGACTGCTAAACAAAGGACTTCTCGGATTGTTTGAAATGTTTGGCCAAAAAGCTGCTTTATTTCACAATTTTATCAATCTGATGTCGGATTATGTATAGGGTCGGTATTATTCTATCGCTAATTTGATATCGTTCATCTATTGATAAAATAGAAAGTAATATGTAAGGCTTTTTATTTCTAAATTTGCAATTCATTTTTTAACAAAATACAATTTCATTAAATGAAAAAAGTAATTATCTATTTATTTGGTTTGGGATTAGCCGTAAATGCACAAGCTCAATCGGAGGGAATCCACCTTGAATACATGAATCAGTCCGTCAAACCTGGCGATGATTTTTATGAATATGCCATCGGCAATTGGAGGAAAATGAATCCCGTTCCGCCATCAGAATCTCGTTGGGGTAGTTTCAATGAAGTCAATGAAAACAATAAGAAAGTGTTGAAAGAGATCATGAAAGAATGTACCGCTAAGACTTATCCGATGGGATCTTCCAAACAAAAAATCGGGGACTACTACAAGAGCGGTATGGATTCTGTATTGAACAACAGATTAAAAGCTTCTCCGCTCAATCCATATTTCGCTAAAATTAATGGTTTAAAGACCAAACCACAGTTGGTGAAATTGTTGGGAGAATTTATGACTTTCGGAAGCAGACCATTGTATGGCTTTTTTATCGATCAGGATCAAAAAATCAGTAGCAAACTGATCCCTTATTTTTCACAAGGTGGATTGACTTTGCCTGATAGAGATTATTACCTGAAAGAAGATGCCGATAAGAAAAAAATCAGAGAAGAATATGTGAAGCACGTCAGCAATATGTTTGTATTGTTGGGGAAAGACAAAAAGACAGCCGATCAGGCTGCTATTGATATCATCGCATTGGAAACAAAGCTTGCCGAAGGTTCAATGGATAAAGTTACCCGAAGAAATCCTTACAAAGTGTACAATAAAATGACACTCGCTGATTTCTCCAAAATCACTAAAAATATCGACTGGAATACACAAACAGCCCTGTACAGTCTGCCCGCTACAGATAGTGTAATTGTCGGCCAACCGGATTATTTTAAGAAAATGGATGAATTGATTAGTTCTGAATCAATAGCAACCTGGAAAACTTACTTGACTTGGAGATTATTGAATAGTTATGCGGGTTATTTGAGTGACGATTTCTCGAATGAGTCATTTAATTTTTCCGGTAAGGTACTCGCAGGAACAAAAGTGCGCAAGCCGCGTGCAGAGCGAGTGATGATGAATACCGACGGAAGTCTGGGTGAACTGGTAGGTGAAATCTACGTCGAAATGGCATTCAAACCGGAAGCTAAAAAACGCATGCTAGAATTGGTAAAGAATCTACAAGAGACATTTGGCGAGCGTATCCAAAAAAATGAATGGATGGGTGCTGAAACAAAAGTTGCAGCATTGGAAAAGTTGAACACCTTTATGGTGAAGATCGGATACCCGGATAAATGGGAAGATTACTCCAAATTGGAAATCAAAAGACAATCTTATGCCCAAAATGTAATCTCTTCCGGCAAATGGCGCATGATGTTCATGATGGAAAAGTACAAAAAAGGCGTAGATAGAACCGAATGGGGAATGTCGCCACAGACGGTAAATGCGTACTACAATCCTACTAATAATGAAATCGTTTTCCCTGCCGGAATTCTACAGCCTCCTTTCTTTTACTTCAATGCAGATGATGCGGTGAATTACGGGGCGATAGGTGGCGTAATCGGTCATGAAATGACACATGGTTTCGATGATGAAGGACGCAAATACGATTCTAAAGGTAACTTGAAAGAGTGGTGGACAAAAGAAGATTCAGATCGCTTTGACAAAAAAGCGGAAAAGATCATCGAACAGTTTAATAACTACAAAATTCTGGATTCTGTATCCGTAAACGGCAAATTGACCCTGGGAGAAAACCTGGCCGACCTTGGTGGTATTGCCATCGCTTATGCTGCATTCAAGAAAACGGAACAAGGGAAAAAGAATGAAAAAATCGACGGACTTACCTCCGATCAACGTTTCTTTATCAGTTGGGCGAATTGCTGGAAAAACAACACAACCGCTCAAACCGCCAAAATGTTGATTAGCACAGATCCACATGCACCGGCCAACCTTAGAGGTTTTGCTCCTCTAACGCATCACGATGCATTTTACGAAGCATTCGATATCAAGCCTACCGATAAATTGTACCTTCAGCCTAAAGAAAGGGTAACGATATGGTAGTTTTACAATTGACAATTAACAATTAACAATGAAAAGGGAGCTGTGGTCTGTGATCATAG
>JBMOJB010000097.1:0-13590 GCA_049316985.1 Saprospiraceae bacterium
GATAAAAACAAAAACCTGATTCCCGTTTACGAAACGGAAGAATCGCTAAGTCCCATATTTGCTTTCCCTTCTGATGATTACTATGGTCTTTTAAGCCCTAATGAAGGCAACAAACTTCAGGGGAGCCTGGATATTGACATAGGCAGACTTACTGTTCAGGATCTTGATCAACTGAAAGCAGTCGTGGATAAAATTATTCACTACGACAGCAATCCCGATGCCATGCGCGATTTTAGAAATAGGGTTGTATTTGTAACTGATGATATCGATGAATCCTGGGAATACGTATTCTTGCAACACAGTGAGGAGACGCTCTGGAAGGATGAAACAGCTACAAGACCAACTTTTAATACGGAAAAAGTGTACCTGGATGCCTACACACAAATTACTACTCCCGGAGGACAACGTTCGCCTGACTGTCAGGAAGCAATTAACAATAATATGTTCAAAGGGAATTTGATTATCAATTATGTAGGCCACGGAGGGCCAAGAGGCTGGGCACAGGAAAGAATTTTAAATGCGAACGAAGATGTGCCTACCTGGTCCAATTTTGAAAGATTGCCGCTGATGATTACTGCTACTTGTTCATTTGCAGGTTACGACAATCCAACCAACTTCACAGCAGGAGAGCAAGTACTAGCGCTTGACAAAGGTGGCGCTGTTGGTTTGTTTGCAACTGTCCGCTCCGTTTATGCATCTGCTAACGATGTACTGACAAAATCCGTGTTTAATGAGATTTATAAAAAAGTAGGATACAATGGCCGCGCACTTGGAGAGATTCTGCGAACTGCAAAAAACAATTCCGGGACCGACACCGACAACAACCGAAAGTTTGCAATGCTGGGAGACCCTTCTCAGCGGCTGATGATACCTCAGTACAATATTAGCACGACTGCCATAAATGGAAAATCTTTGCTCAATTCTACTGTTGTCGATACAGCAGGTGCCATGAGCCGCGTGCAAATTGAGGGCATCGTTACAGATAGCATGGGAAAGATTCTAGATTGGTTTGACGGAAAAATCTATCCGACGATTTTTGATAAAGAAATTACCCTAAAAGCAATCCCTAGCCTGGGTTTTCAGCAAAGTTTCAAAGTCCAGAACAAAATTCTATTCAAAGGAGCTGCAACAGTAAAAAAAGGTAAATTCAAGTTTGAGTGTATCATCCCAAAGGACATTGATTACAATTATGGCTTTGCCAAAATCAGTTATTATGCCACGAATAATACTTTTGATGCCACCGGCTTTGACAGAAGTCACCTCGTTATCGGTGGAGCGGCACTTAATCCGATTAAAGATGACAAACCTCCTTTAGTGGAAGTTTTTATGGACAATGAGTCATTTATCTCCGGTGGCTATACCAGTAATAACCCGACCTTATTGGTGCGCTTAAATGACGACGTAGGTTTCAATGTTTCGGGAAGTAGCGTCGGACACGATATGAAAGCGGTGCTCGATGAAAACACTCAAAACACATTCCGTTTAAATGAATTCTATGAGGCGGCTACCGATGACTTCAGGAAAGGTCAGGTGAAATACCCGCTTTCTAAGTTGAAAGACGGCGTCCACAAAATCAGTGTAAAAGCATGGGACACAGCCAATAATCCCGGAGAAGGATTCACAGAATTTGTAGTGGCAGGTTCGGGTAAAAGTGCCTTGGAACATGTTTTGAATTATCCAAATCCGTTCACTACCAATACCAGTTTTCAATTCCGACACCACCTTTCAGAAGTTAATTTAAAAGTTCAAATCAGAGTCTTTTCTGTTTCCGGAAGATTAGTAAAAACAATTTTCGCTGATGCATTTTCAGAAAATGGTAGGGTTACGGATATCAGTTGGGACGGGAAAGACGATTTTGGTGATGACCTTGGCAAAGGCGTCTACCTGTACAAAGTACATATTGAAAGCACCAGAAACAGCAATTTAGCACAAGAAAGTAATTTTGAAAAGCTTGTAATTCTAAAATAGTCGTATTTTTACTCGTCCTGTTTCACAAATGAAACAGGACGATTTGTTTTATGTCAAATATTTACTCGATGAAAATTTCACACGCTTTTTATCTTCTTTTGTCATTTACTTTAAGTGTCTCCATTTCTGTGGCTCAAAACACAAATTCGAGTTCTCCAAATGGAAATGTCAGGCTCAGTTTTGGTCTAAGTGCTTTGGGTGAGCCCTATTATAAAGTCTACTTTAAAGAAACAGTAGTGCTTGAAAATTCCCGGTTAGGCTTAAGTTTGAAAGGAGGTGATTTAAGAGAGAACTTCGAGTTGTTGAGTACAGAAATTAAAAATACTGATCAGACCTGGAAACCCGTTTGGGGAGAAGAGGCCTCCATCCGAAACCACTACCAGGAACTAAGTGCACATCTGCAGGAAAAAAATGGGCTTAAACGAAAAATGGACATTATTTTCAGAGTCTTTGACGATGGCGTCGGGTTCAGATACGAATTCCCTTATCAAAAAGATAAACTGCATCATTTTGTTGTGACAGAAGAAAATAGCGAATTTGCGTTGACCGATGATCACAAAGCTTTTTGGATTCCCGGCGACTATGATACCAATGAATACAGATACAACTCAACCAAATTAAGCGAAATAAACGCCTACATTGGCGGAAGCATCAACGAGATTTACTCCAAAACATTGTATGCACCGAATGCAGCGCAGACACCATTGACGATGAAAACCGCAAGTGGTCTTTACCTGAACATTTTCGAGGCCGCCTTGGACAACTATCCGGCAATGCAAGTACTTGTCGATAAAAAAACTTTTAAACTTACCTCAAAACTGGTACCGGATCCGCAGGGGAATATGGCTTATATGATTGCTCCTTGTCATTCACCCTGGAGAACCATTATGATAGCTGAAAATGCCACCGGTCTGCTCGCTTCCCGTATGATTCTAAACCTCAATGAACCTTCAAAAATCCAAGACCCATCGTGGATTAAGCCCTGCAAGTACGTGGGTGTGTGGTGGGAAATGCATGTAGGGAAAGGAACCTGGGACTATGCCGGAACTCAAGATGCGAGTTCAAATAAAACCATCGAGCCAAGTGGAAAGCATAGCGCCAATAACGAAAATGTTAAAAAATACATTGATTTCGCAGCAAAAAATGGCTTCACTGGAGTGCTGGTCGAAGGATGGAATACCGGATGGGAAGATTGGTTTGGCAAAGGCAAGGAAGAAGTTTTTGATTTCGTCACGCCTTACCCTGATTTTAATGTAGCAGAGCTCACAAAATATGCAGAGAGCAAAGGAGTTAAAATTATTATGCACCATGAAACTTCTGCATCAGTGACCAACTACGAACGTCACATGGACGAAGCCTACGCTTTTATGAAAAATTATGGCTACAATATGGTAAAAACAGGATATGTGGGCTTTATTATTCCAAGAGGTGAACACCACGATGGACAGTGGATGGTAAATCACTACAACAGAGTGGCCGACAAAACTGCCAAAAATAAAATCATGTTGGTTGCGCATGAACCTGTAAGACCAACAGGTCAGCATCGCACTTATCCCAATTGGATGGCTTGTGAGGCAGCACGTGGGAATGAATTCAACGCCTGGAGTGAAGGAAATCTTCCCGAACACGAGACAATACTCCCCTTTACGCGACTATTAGGAGGCCCAATGGACTACACCCCTGGAATTTTCAGAATTAAAGTTAATCAGTTTGACCCCACAAAAAAAGAACAAGTGCATACTACACTTGCGAAGCAACTCGCCTTGTATGTAACACTCTACAGTCCTTTTCAGATGGCTGCAGATCTTCCGCAAAATTATGAACAAAAACCCGATGCTTTTCAGTTCATCAAAGACGTCGCGGTTGACTGGGATGAAACTCGGTATCTGAATGCAGAAATTGGCGACTATCTCACGGTTGCTCGCAAAGCAAAAGGGAAGAAAGATTGGTTCATTGGATCGGTGAGTGATGAACAATCAAGAGAAATGGACATCAAACTCGATTTTCTTGACGCGGACAAATCATACCAGGCAATCATATACAAAGACGCCGCAAATGCCGACTGGGAAAAAAATCCGGAAGCTTACCAAATTGACGAAATTAAAGTAACAAAAAATTCCACCTTACATCTGAAACTGGCGCCGGGTGGTGGTTGTGCGATTCATTGTAAAGCTTTATAAAAAAGCTAAAAATCGGATTTGCTTATTCCTTTTTTTATCTTTGCCGACTCAAAAGAAGCAAATGCGCAAAAAAGTTAACAAAATTAGAATTATCAGTTTGGTTTTTGTTTCCTTTTTTCTATGTACAGGAAAAAGTGTTGTGGCACAATACGTCACTAATCCATTTGACCTTGGCCGACCGGAACCAATTGTTAGCGATAGTACAACCATAGCAACCAAACCTACTTCTTCCATCGGAAATCCCTTTGAATTGAGCTCAGATGGCAGTGTAGCTACAACTCCGGAAGCACCGACCATAGTAGAAAAAATTCCCGTATTGTTGCCTGCTTCTCAAATTGAAAAGCCCCAGCAGTTCCTATTTGTAATAATCCTGGCAGTTCTTTTTTTACTAACAGTATTAGTTTCTGTCAGCAGAAGCTTGATTAAAAAAATTTACCAGGCATTTTTTAATGACATTGTACTTAAATCTTTATATCGGGAAAAGGGGTCCTTAAATACATCGATTTATTTGTCGCTATACGGGATGTTCATCATCAATCTCGGTATTTTTATCTATCTGCTTTTGAGGCATTATGGTCTTTTGATTCGCAACTCGGATATGACCACGCTCCTGTGGTGCATTTTGGGAGTCTTTTCGTTGATCGTTGCCAAACACATCGTCCTTGCAATACTTTCCCTGGTCTTTCCCATTTCAAAAGAGATCGATATTTATAGTTTTGTGATACTGATATTTGGCATCTTGACAGGACTTGTGCTCGCTCCGGCAAATGTTTTTCTAGCTTATGCGGATCCTGAATTTGCCAAATTAATCATATTTGGAACACTCATTTTCATACTATTATTTTACACTGTCTTATCCTTGCGAAGTCTTTTTTTAGCCAGAAATTATATCACGGTGCATTTTTTTCATTTTTTGTTGTATCTTTGCGCCATTGAAGTAGTACCCCTACTTTTATTATATAAATTTATAACTGTTCATCTTCAAATGCCCATTCTTTATTAAATAGTAAAGAATACCATAATAATCGTATGACTTTGACAGAACAGAAGGCTGAAAATAAAATGCAAACTTACAAGGCCGTTAAAACAATACTGGTATCACAACCTCAACCTCAGCAAAAATCACCATACTTCGATATTGAACAAAAATATAATATCAAAGTAGATTTTCGTTCGTTTATCCAAGTTGAAGGAATGGCTGCTAAAGATTTTCGCAAGCAGCGCGTGCGTCCAGACGAATTCACTGCAGTGATTTTTAACAGTAAGAACGCCGTTGATCATTTTTTCAGATTATGTGAAGAGATGAGAATCAAAATGTCTGAAGAAACCAAATATTTCTGCCTAACTGAAACGATTGCTAATTATCTGCAGAAATTCATCGTTTACAGAAAAAGAAAAGTTTTCGCCGGAATAAAATCCATTCAGGATCTGCAAAGTTCATTACTTAAGCACCGTGAAAAAGAAAAGTTTTTATTGCCATGTTCCAGCATGGGTGCACAAGACATTTCCAACTTCCTGCGTGAAATTAAACTTGATTTTCAGGAAGCGATGATGTACGAAACTGTCAGTAGTGATCTTTCCGACTTGAGCAATATCACGTATGACGTACTGGCTTTTTTCAGCCCACTGGATATTAAATCGCTTTTCGAAAACTTCCCTGATTTCAAACAAAATGAAACCAGAATTGCGGTGTCCGGTTCTGCAACCTTGAAAGCTGCAGAGGATAAAGGCCTTGTCGTTCAAATCAAAACTTCGCCGGAAGCCCCTTCTGTTGTTTTTGCAATCGAAAACTATATAAAACTAGCCAATAAATAAAATTGACTCAATGCTTAATGAGCGGGATTTTTGAGTTTTCTAAGCTCAAGACCTGTGCTCAATGGGGAAAATTATATTTTTTTTAAAGCTGAATTAACCAACTTCGTTGTAATTATTCAATATTTAACTTTCCCGAACCATTGGATAGACCGTCATCTTCTCTTACTTCTCGAATATAACATAAATCATCAAACGAGATAAAGTCATACCGAGGTGAAATCCAAGAAGGAATTCATAAAAATCCGAGACAGATTAAAGTGTCGTCACTTAATAAGTCGCTACCTACAGTAGACAATTTTACGCCCTATTTTTGTGCTTTGTTTATACGTTGGATTGATTGAATGATCGCAATTGAGCATACTGATTTGGCATCTAAAACTCTGTGGCACTAACCAATCAATTTATAGACAATTTTTATTGATTTGAGGGAACGATTCCGGGAAATAGATGTTTTCCTATACCGTAGGGCAAAAGACAAAAGGTGTTCAAATATTCGCCTTTGCCATTTGCCCTACTTTCTTGGAACTAATTATTAAAATTATGACAAATTCAGGCTATTCATTTCGCAGCGGTGGAATTCCTGGTCTTATAATGACTATTCTCGGACTTGTTGCCTTGTACTATATTGCCAAAGGTGCCTTCTGGCTGCTTACCTGGCTTTCTCCGGTCCTTTTGATTGCAACTCTTGTGTTGGATTATCAAGTGGTCATTAATTTTCTAAAAATGATGTGGGCACTGATTCTAAGAAATCCCGTACTGGGAATTCTCTCCAGTATTTTATCAATTTTTGGCTTCCCGATTGTCATCTTTTTTCTCTTTGGGCGCGCCTGGTTTGGTTACTATACCAGAAAAAAACAAAAAGAACAGTTTGAATACTTTAGACAAAATGATGGCCAAGCAGATACTCAGGATGATTTTGTGTCGTATGAAGAAATTACCGATGAACCGGAGGAAATAAGTTCCGGCCCCTTAGATCTAAACAGCAGCAAAATACAGCAGCAAAATAATGAAGATTATAAAAAATAAAATTGCCGCAATTAGCATTATTTTGTCACTATGCTATCTGGGCTGTGCAAATATCATCAACCTCGAGGGTGGAATACGAGATGTCGTTCCACCAAAAGTAGATAGCCTCCATTCTTCCGGTAATTTTCAAACAAATTTCCAGAAGCAAAATATCGAACTGACTTTCAATGAATGGATAAAATTTGATGACCCCTCTCAAGTCATCATTTCACCTCCTTTGGAATACAAACCTTCGATAACATTAAAAGGAAAAACTATTAAATTTAAGTTTGATGAAAAAGAGCATCTGAAACCCGATGCGACTTATACACTTAATTTTGGCGAAAGTATCAAGGATATTACGGAAGGAAATAAATCCAAATTTCGCTTTGTTTTTTCAACCGGCGCACGTATTGACTCCAATACTGTACAGTTTAAAGTAGTAGATGTTAAGAAAAATGAACCACAGGAAAACATCCTGGTAATGATGTACGACAACCTCAGTGACAGCGTGGTCAGCTTAGAAAAACCATTGTACTTTGCGAAAACTGATCAAACGGGAACTTGCAGGATTGAAAATGTAAAACTTGGGAAATTCAAGGTCTTTGCATTAATGGATGCCAACCTGAATTTCAAGTATGATTTGACTTCAGAAAAAACGGGATTCTTAGCATCTCCTCTTGAAGTCAAAAAAGACTCGACTGGAGTAATCAATATAAACCTGTTTGACCCTGACTTAAAAATCAGGATAAAAGAAAAATTTAGTAGCAATTTCGGCCTCGAAAAAATTGTATTTTCGAAATCTGCCTCTTTTGTAAAACCGGAAATAGAGGATGTCGGACAGAAAACACTTCTAGAGTATGAACAAGATACACTAAGACTTTGGCATGATCAGACAACTGACACCAAGTGGAAACTAGTCGTATTGAAAGACACCATCCAAATCAAACCTAATAATAAGCCCGAAATACTGACTAAAAACCGATTGGAATTACTGACTGCCCGTAAAAGCCAGAAACGACTTGGGACCGACAAAAATCCTGGCCTTCCCGAAAATATCAACCCCTACTTTCCACTGACATGGAATTTCAACCATCCTGTTGTCAGTATTGACAGCTCACTAATTGCTATCAAAGATGATACTACTAACTTATCTTTGAAGCGTTTGATTTTGACAACAGACTCCTTATCCCCGAGAAAAATAAAGATTTCAGGACCCTGGAAAGAAAATCACAACTATACAATTACTGCACTCCCCGGTGCATTCAGTGATTTCTATGGTTTACGCAATGATACTATCGTTCAGGTTATTCACATTGAACCAGCCAAAAAATTCGGTGAAATCAATGCCAAAATATTGAATTTAGGAACAGGAAACGCTTATATCATATATCTGCAAAATCAGGTCGGCGCAATAACTGAAATGAGAAAATTAACAGGAAAACAGGATGTTTTGCTTAATTTTAAGTCTCTTAGCCCCTCCATCTATGAAATAAAAATCATAGAAGATCAAAATAAAAATGGCATCTGGGACAGTGGAAATTACTATGAAGGACGACAAGCAGAAAAAGCAATGGTCAAAAAACTGGAAGAACTTAAGCCCAATTGGACAATGGAAACGGAAATTAATTTTCAATGATTGTTTCTCAAAAAATGCATAGACCAATCATTTAAACATCCTCAAACATCAAATTTACCTGAGGCTCAATGGCTATAAAAAAACAGGTGCCTACAATTAGACACCTGTTTTTATTATTTTACAACAAAAGGAAATCAAAACCAAACACTGTAGTCGACAGACAAATCCCCTACCTTCCTCTACAAGTCAAATTCGTAATTCGTAATTCGTAATTCGTAATTCGTAATTCGTAATTCGTAATTCGTAATTAATTATCGGTTTCCTCCCATAAAGAAGACCCTTCTGCCACAATTGGCTTGCGCCACTCCACCGATTGGGATACTCAGTTCAAGCCCTACTCTGGCTGTAATTGGATTTGTAGTGGCATAATCGTTGTATGAACGGAATGGAATCATGTAGTTAGCTGTTTTGCCTTGCTCGGAAATAAAATCAGATATTTGATAGTCTATTCTGCAATTAAAACTCAATGAGAAAAAATCGGACCCAACGAGAAAACCTCCAAAACCAAATGATGCTCCATAGTTAAAACCATTGAAATTGTCTTTCCGATCAACATCAATGCCGTTCACGTTGGTAGATTTCATACTACTTAGTAAACTCAGTTTCGGACCAATCTCTATAAATGAACGTTCGTAGTAATGACGATACATTGGATAGATATCTATATTTCTCCAAGCCAAAGTATGCTCTCCTTCAACTTTGCCCAGCACATCGTACTGATATTTGGCTTTTGTCTGAGCAATTAATCCATCAATGGTGACTCCATTATTCTCGCCGAAATTGATGGCAAGTTTACCGCCATATGCGAAATCAGGTGATAATTTAAACGAAGACAAATCGTCATTAAAGTTATTTTTGTTAAAAGGAACTGTTGTCCCTACAAAACCTTTTAAGCCTGCTTCCAGCCAGACTTGCGCAAAGCTTCTGGAAAAAACAGAAAAAAGTAGTAAAGTAAAAATTGTAAATTTCTTCATAAGTTTGGTCAAGTTTTGATTAGTTAAATTTTTTATTAGAACATCTTGTTCCACATGCAAAAGTAGCATTAAAAGCAATGAACTACAAATACAATTTCTTTCATTTCTAAAACAGCAATACGCTTAAAGTATTATATATTAATATTTTACAAGTATAATACTATACCAATATCTTAATTTCCCATTACGGTAATATCTCCTCTGAATTCAAGATATTCGTTGTCAATAAATTCCACTACGATATAGTAAATATACACGCCGTTATTCACACGTTTTCCCTTAAAAGATCCATCCCATCCTTTGGAAGTATCATTCAAAGGCAGGTTCTGACCTTCAAACAATAAACTCCCCCATCGATCAAAAACGCGCATCAACTGAATTTTTCTTGCTGCACGACCTCCATAGGCTGTAAACTGATCGTTGGTGCCGTTGGCATCGACCGGAGAAAAAACATTGGGGATAAAAATCGGGCGCTTCTTATTCACAAAGATCGTAATCTGATCAATCGCCGGGCAATCTGATTGATCGACTGCTTTTACAGTATAGGTGGTTGTCCTAAATGGAAATGCAGTGGGGTCGAGACAAGAATTACAAGATAAGGTAGAATCCGGAGTCCACAAAATTGATTTTGTGGGGGTGCCAATCGGCAATACAACAGCATTAATTTGATATTCATCTCCCAAATCTATTGTTTTGTTCGGACCGGCATTGACCACGAATGGCGATGGCTGTCGGATAGTGACAACTGATGTAAACTGACAGCCAGCGGTATCTCGTACGGTCAGATTGTAGTCGCCAGCCGAAAGTTGTTTAAAAGCTGTGCCTTGCTGAAAGATGACTCCGTCTAAGCTAAACTGATAAGGGGGCCTGCCCCCAACGCCCGCAAATTCCATTTCACCGGTTTTATCACCATAGCAATTCACGTCCTTTACGCTCGTAGTTTGAACAGCCAGCAGTGGTGGCTGACTGAGCGTCATGTTTGCTGTAGCCGTGCAACCATTTCTATCAGTGACAGTCACCTCATAAGGTCCGGGCGCCAGCTTATCTACGTTCTCTCCATTATAGCCACCGCTCCAGGAATACGAGTAACCTGGTGTTCCTCCATTGGCTTCTGCAAAACCTTTCCCGTCGTTGGCGCCATAACAAGAAATTAGTATACTATCGAGCTTCAAGGTTAACAAATCGGGTTGTCCTATATTGAATGTATAAATTCCTTTGCAGCGATTGGCATCTTTGACTGTAATATTATAAGCTCCGGCACCTATGTTTGTTAATGTGTTGGATGTCTGAAAACCAGACCCGAAATCGTATTCAATTGGCGCCTGACCATTAATCACTTTTAGATCAATCGCACCATTCTTTTCGCCAAAACAAGTGGGTAATCTGACGGCCTCAATCGCCGGATCCAAAGATAATTCAAGTTCTCTCAGATCAACATTTACCAGGGCTTTACAACCACCCTGATCTTGAATAAAAACAGGATACTTTCCAACTTTAAGATTTCCTATGGTATTAATGGGCACGTAACCATTGCCCCAATCATAAGTATATGGAGGAACTCCTCCTCTGGGATTGAGGGTAATTGCGCCATCTACTCCTCCATCGCAGGTCGGTCGCTTTAACAAAGTATCTGTTTTAATTGGCGGTGGAGCGGTAATAATAAATTGTAGAACAGTGTCACATGTCGCTGCGTTTTCGACGGTAACACTGTAAGCTCCTGTCCCCAAGCCACTAATCGATGGTGTACTTGTACCAATACTCCAATTGTATAAAATTGGTTTTGAATTGCTGATCACATTCAAGTCTATACTTCCTTCAAGAATATCCTGACATTGTAGGTTTTTGACAACAGTATTGAAATTTAGTTTGTTGAATGTTCTGCAGCAGCTATCCACCACAAAGGTATCAATGTAGGTGACCTGACAACCTTTATCAGATTCTATGTTGAGGACGACAAATCTTTTTCCGGGTGTATTGTATACTACTTCATGGTTCAGGCCGGCACTAATATCCTGAATTTTACGAGGAGTTCCTCCAACGCCAAAATCCCAGGACCATTTTACGATCCTGCTGGTTCCTCCAGTTGCTTTGGAGGCATCGGTAAAAATTACCTTTTCACCGAAACAAACTTTCTTTGATAGACTGTTTGAAACAAATTTTGCGGTCGGACCTAAAAACGTTCCTGTGCCACCAAATTCCATTTTAAAACCAGAGCGCGTACTGGTAAAATTGTTAATCATCAAAGCATAACTTTTCCCAACTTCCATTATCAAAGGAGCCAAAAAATTATCTTTACCAGGTGCACAACCGGAATCTTCTGAAACATCCTGTGCTCCCACTCTGAGTCCTGTCGGTCCAAGCAATCGGCAGCCGCCCTGTGTAACCCCTGAAGCCATACAACGAAGCGTTTTTTTGCCGGTACAATTTTCTATTCCACCGGGCAGTTCAAACAAAACAAAGTCGATATCATCATCTTCTTTCAAAGGATTCAACACAAACGTAAGGGTTCCCGCTGCTTCACAAGTCCATTTGAACCAAGTGGAATTGGATTCAATATTGCCGGCAGCACCATTGCTAAAACAGGGTGCATCTGCCGTTGTAACCTCCAGATCATTGCCGGCACCTTGGACGGATTGCACCACAAAACTTGATTTATCGCAAAGGACCGATCCGGTTGGACAGTCGCCGGACGGAATTTTTGGTGGATTATAATTCTCTATACAAATCTGAAAGGTACCGACGTTTCCACCACCACCTTGAACGCGCAAAAAATAAGTTTCGCCAACCACTAGTCCACCTTTATATATACTGACAACATGTGTGGTGCCTTTGGATTCATCACAAATTAATTCAAATGGATTGACATCACAATCTCCGGAGTACAAAGCAACTTTTGGGAATCTAAGCGTGCCACCCGATCCAGCAATTCCGTATGCGCCTTTGATGGTAATATTGACATCTGTCAATTGAGGAGTGAACTGAAACCAAACATCCTTCTGTACAGGATCGAAACACGGTGTAATCAAGGCGGATGGTGTTGCTTTGTCGTTAGAAAACTCACCTGCCTTTGAACAGTAATTGGTAATGTCACCCAAAGGAATTGCTTTCTTGCAGTCATCATTACTTTGCTGACCGTATGCAAAAGTGCACAGGTACATACTCAAAGCTGCTATTAGTAAATTTTTCACTTTCATTGAATAACATTATTTGTGGATTACTAGCCGCAAAAATAGTTCGTGCAGCCCGTAGAATCATTCTAAAACGTCAAAAATAATGGAAATATTGATTATTTGATAGTGCTGCTACCCAATATAATGTCATTTATTAGTGATATTATTGAATTCAACTCGAAACAACGATACCAAATTTTGCATTATCAGTATATAATTCTAATTTTGGGCAAATTAAGTATGTAATGCGACTTAAATATATTCACACAACAAACCATTACATTCACGCTGCTTTATAATACTGATGATCAAATACCTTTTAGCCGTACTGATTTTAAATCTATATTCTCTGCAAAGCTATTGTCAACAAAATAGCATTCAGGAAGACCCTATCATTGCACAAATGATGAATAAATTTGTGGAAATTAACAAAACAAAAAAGACGGTTTCCGGCTGGCGCATACAAATTTCTTCTACTACAGATCGTCGTGCAATGGATGAGTTGATTATTAAATTTAACCAAAATTATCCGGACGAAATCCTTTCATGGGTACATGCAAAACCCTATTATCAGTTGAGAGCAGGTGCTTTCCGCACAAAAATGGAGAGTTTACGCCTACTAAGTCTCCTCAAAGCTGAATATCCTGATGCTTATCCAGTAGTGGACAACAATATTAAACAATCAGAAATAGCGGGAGTTAGAAATTGAAAATTGAAAATTAATTTTCAACTAATTGAATAAATTTCTATATCTCGTCTTTCTAATGAAATTCAACCAGATGAAATTAATTCGTAATTCGTAATTCGTAATTCGTAATTCGTAATTCGTAATTCGTAAT
>JBMOJB010000098.1:0-13489 GCA_049316985.1 Saprospiraceae bacterium
GGAAAAAGTACATTATCCCGGGAATCACTATTCTTTTATCCGTTTTCATCAAGATACAACAAACAGCGAATTGCTTTTTTTAGCGCCAAGTATTCAATCAGATAGCACTTTAAAAAAAATAGCAGCTTTTCATGAAAAGTTAATTCAATATGTTCACAGCGCAAAGCAAGTAAAGCAGGTAATACAAGTAAAAGAATAGCGCTGTTATTATAATCCCGGTTTAGAAATGGGCTCAGTAGTGAATTAAGTAGGTAGTTTAGTGAAGTAGTTCCAAGCCTACAGAACCCATTATTACCGGCATTGTTGGTTTCAATCAAATAGCCACATCATCAAATCTTCAAATTTTCAAATTTTCAAATTAAACTTATGTTTTCTCAAAAATTTCCTGCGGTTCACTATTGGTTACAACATTATGGCTCAGTTGAATTGGGAGAAGATGAGGATACGCATTCATTGATTCGAATCCTCGATGATGATGGTATCTTATACGAAGACAGAGCATCAGCAACCTTTGATGAGTCATTTGAAGAAGCGGAGGCATTTTTGAAGGACTATTTTTTTGAAAACTTCGAAATTAAAATTTAATATCAGCATTTTATTTAATTTATTTCCCGCCCTGTTTACCTTTGTGGCCATCAACTATGTATTTCAGCCCATGGCAAAAAAAACCGTCGATTATCGTCAACTACTTAATTTTGGTAACCTTGTAACTTCCTGGTTTTACAAAAATCTCACCTTCGTCTTTTTCATCTTCTTTTTGATCTTGATCTATATTGCTAATGTTCATTATGCTGAGAAAAAGGTAAAAGAGATTCAAAAAATGCAGAAAGAAATAAGAGCTTTGCGCTGGGAATACATGACGATAAAATCTAAAGTGATGTTTCAGACCCAACATTCGGAATTGAGCAAAGATGTAGGTGTTTACGGATTGGGAGTCACCAATAAAAAACCGTACAGAATAGTAACAGAATAGTGATTTGTTGAATGGATTTGTATTGTAAACCATTCGAAGCGTTGAAGAAATATAATTATGGCAACAATAAAAAATGAGGTTCTGGTAAGGGTGTACATCGTCACATTAGTGCTGATGTTTGCTGCGATTGCCGTTTTCTCAAAAGCTTTTAAGATTTCCACTACAGATGGCGCCAAATGGAGAGCGCTGGGGAATGAGCTTTTTGTCAAAACCATGCCGATTGAGCCTTTGAGAGGAAATATTTTTGCTGCGGATGGAAGTATTTTGGCAACTTCGCTCCCTTATTATGAAATTCGATTTGATCCACTGACTTCAAATATCACCACCGCACTTTTTAACAAAAATATTGACTCTCTCAGTCTTTGTCTTGCGGGAATAAACGGCAAATACAATGCGAAAGGATGGAAAGATTATCTTAAAAAAGGCAGAGAAGACCATGTTCGCGATATCTTGATCATGGAAAAAGCCTCACAAGAGGAGTATGATAAATTGAAGCGATGTCCCTTGTTTCGCTTAGGGAAATACAAAGGTGGATTTATCGCCAATCAAAAAAGCAATCGGGAGCATCCTTTTGGTTCACTGGCTTTGAGAACATTGGGATATGTTAATTTGACTGATAAGCAATTTGTTGGCTTGGAAGGTTATTACAATAATTATGTTGGTGGAGAGGTAGGTAAAGAAAGCATGCACAAAGTAGGTCGGGACCTATGGCTTCCTTTGAATGATCTTAATCAAGTGCAGCCTAGAAACGGCGATGATTTGTTGACGACATTGGATGTCAATCTTCAGGATATTACACAGCAGGCATTGCTTAAGTCAATCGATTTTCATAACGCAGATGGTGGATGCGCTATCATTATGGAGGTAAAAACAGGAGCGGTAAAAGCCATTTCAAACTTTCGCCGTACTGCTGATGGCAAGTTGGGTGAAACGTACAATGACGCCATTAATAAAAGTACAGAACCGGGATCGACTTTCAAGCTTGCTTCATTAATGGCATTGTTAGAAGATGAATATGTCAGTCTGGAGGATACAGTAGATGTGAATTATGGAAAAACGCGCTTTTATGAACGCGAACTGGTAGATGCTGAAAAGCATGGCCTGAAAATCACCACTGTAAAACATGCTTTTGAGATCTCATCAAATGTGGGAATCTCGCGATTGGTACAGCGCTTTTATGGCGAAAGCAACAAAGCAGAAAAGTTCATTAGCCATTTGAAAGATTTTAATTTGGACAAACAAACAAACATTGACCTCGAAGGTGAAGGTTTTCCAATTATTAAGGAAGCCTACGATTCAAAAGCGGGTTGGTCAGGCACAACGCTGCCGTGGATGTCTATTGGCTACGAAACAGCAATTACGCCATTACAAATGCTTGCGTTTTACAACGCAGTAGCAAATGGAGGTACCATGATGAAGCCTTACCTGGTTTCGGAAATCCAGCGGTTTGGTGAAACGATAAAGACTTTTGAGCCTTCCGTCGTTAAGAGAAGAATTGCATCGAAAAGTACAATTGCAAAAGCAAAGGAATTACTTGAAGGAGTCGTTTTGAACGGTACAGCCAAAGACCTTCGCACATCAAAGTTTAATTTTGCAGGTAAAACCGGTACGGCACAAGTGAATTATTCCAAACTGAGAAATGAAGGTGAAAATGGGTATCAGGCCTCATTTGCGGGTTATTTTCCCGCAGAAGATCCAGTGTATTCGTGTATTGTTGTAGTTTATAATCCAAAACAGTACGGTTTTTTTGGAGCAGTTTGCGCGGGTACAGTTTTCAGGGAAATTGCGGATAAAGCTTTCACGATAAAAACAAATTTGCATGATTTTATCAATAAAAGAGAGAAATTGGCGATGAAAGGTCCTATGCTTCCTGCTGGAGATGCGGGTTCGGCAGCGGATATGGATTATCTGCTTGACCGGCTGAATTTTCGTTTTTATCAGAAAAGCAAAAAAGAATACGTGGTACTAAAAGTAAATGGCGATAGCCTCAAAGTCAGCGATCGGAATATCCCGGAAAATGTAGTGCCAAATGTAGTGGGTATGAGGCTTAAAGATGCTTTGTACTTGTTGGAGAATAGGGGATTAAAGGTCGGTGTCAATGGATATGGCATAGTGAAGCGGCAGTCCATTCCGCCCGGTGCACGAGCAGTTGGTGGTACTTACATCGCGATCGCTTTGGACTAAGTCTGATTGAATTCTCTGAATGTAAATGTGTACACCCGATTAATAGAAAAAGAAGTTAGTATGAAACTAAACCAACTTTTGCAAAATCTTAATCCTGTTGAAATACTGGGCAACCTTGAAAAAAGGATCGAAAATATCACATTTGACAGTCGGGCCGCAAGCAATGGAAGTTTATTTGTAGCTGTGAAAGGTACGCAGGTGGACGGGCATAATTTTATTTTCAAAGCTTTGGCTTCTGGATGTACTGCAGTAGTTTGTGAGCGTTGGGACGAGCCAGTAAATGAACAAATGACAATGATCATTGTCAAAGATACTGCTGAAGCCTTGGGCATTCTGTCCTCGAATTTTTTCGGAAATCCTACGAATGAACTTAAATTGGTTGGAGTTACCGGTACGAATGGTAAAACAACAACTACAACGCTATGCTACGATCTTTTTACTCGACTAGGCTATAAAGTGGGTCTTATTTCCACCGTTGAAAACCGAATCGCAGATAAAATTGTACCATCGACACATACTACACCTGATCCGCTGCAGATGAATGCTTTGCTGAAGAAGATGCGAGATGAAGGTTGCGAATATGTGTTTATGGAGGTAAGTTCACATGCCATCGATCAGCGTAGGATAGCAGGTCTTCGGTTTACGGGTGCTTTTTTTACTAATCTGACACATGATCATTTGGATTATCATAAAACGTTTGATGCTTATTTAAAAGCTAAAAAGCGACTTTTTGATGACCTTCCAAAGGATGCGTTTGCACTCACCAATGCAGATGATCGAAATGGAGCCGTTATGCTTCAAAATACCAAAGCCAAAACATACAGTTATGGCTTAAAAAAAATGGCGACATTCAAAGCAAAGATTCTGGATAATGGAATTACAGGATTACATCTTGAGTTGGATCGGCAAGATTTTATTTGCAGACTGATAGGAGAATTTAATGCTTATAATTTGCTCGCTGTTTATGGTGTTGCTACCTTGCTTGGTGCCGACAAAAGTGATTTTTTACCGATCTTAAGCGATTTGACCGGGGCTGAAGGTAGATTCGATTGCATTCAAGCAGACGGTATTACTGCTATTGTGGACTATGCACATTCTCCTGATGCGCTTGAAAAAGTACTTTCTACTTTGGATGACATCAGAAAGGGAAAAGGGAATATTATTACAGTCGTGGGTTGCGGGGGAGACCGAGATCGAGACAAAAGACCGTTGATGGCAAAAATGGCTTGTGATTACAGCAATCACGTCGTACTAACTGCCGATAATCCCCGAAATGAAGATCCGGAAGAGATAATTAAAGAGATGCAAGTTGGTGTACCTGTCGGATCTAAGCGAAAAGTTCTCGTAATTACCGACAGAGAACAAGCGATTCGCACTGCCTTTCGATTGGCCGCTAAGGACGATTTTGTGCTGGTCGCAGGAAAAGGACATGAGAAGTACCAGGAATTTGAAAAAAAGCATCGGATTTATTTTGACGATAAAGCGATACTGTTAAACGAGATGAAAAATATTTCTTTACCAACGGAATTTGGGAAAACATTGCAATAAATTTACATTTGTGCTTATTTTTCTAAGTTAACTTAAAATTATCCTTTTTTTCAGGACTTGAGGGGATTTCTATCATGTTGTATCATTTGTTTCATTGGTTAAATTCGACATACCACATTCCAGGAGCACGATTGTTCGAATACATCACCTTTCGCGCGGGGATGGCTGTAATATTGTCACTTTTCATTTCATTGATGATTGGCCGAAGGCTGATAGTAAGATTACAGAAAGCACAAATTGGCGAGATTGTGAGAGACCTGGGATTAGAAGGCCAAATGCAAAAGAAAGGCACACCTACCATGGGTGGCATCATCATCATTCTTTCCATTTTAGCGCCTTGTTTGTTGTTCGCTCGATTGGATAATGTTTATATCCAATTGATGTTGCTCACTACCGTTTGGTTGGGAGCATTGGGTTTTTTGGATGACTATATAAAAGTGTTCAAGAAAAATAAAGAAGGATTGTCCGGGAAGTACAAAGTGATCGGGCAAATAGTTCTAGGACTAGTGGTGGGATTGGTCATGCTATACCACAAAGATGTGGTCGTTAGAATGGAGAAAAAGGAGGCGATTAAGCATGGTTATGAAATTGTAAAGGATTTGAAAGCAATTGATCATCAGGGTAGAACCCGTGATATGGTCTATGTAAAAGCCGCGCTTACCAATGTTCCTTTTGTTAAAGGCAACGAAATGGATTATGGTAAAATCGTCCAGTTTTTTGGTGGAGATCCTACAAAATATCTTTGGTTGCTTTTTGTGCCCTTTATAATATTTATAGTAACCGCAGTATCAAATGCAGCAAATCTCACTGATGGCTTGGATGGATTGGCCACTGGGGTATCGGGTATTGTAGGTGCCACCTTAGCCATTTTGGCTTACGTTTCCTCCAACGTGATTTTTTCTGAGTATCTGAATATTCTTTATCTTCCCAACACGCAGGAAATGGTGATTTTTGCCTCCTGCTTTTTAGGAGGCTGTATTGGTTTTTTGTGGTACAATACATTTCCAGCCAAAGTATTTATGGGCGATACGGGAAGTCTCGCCTTAGGTGGAATAATAGCTGTAATGGCGATTTTGATAAGGAAGGAGCTTTTGATTCCCATACTATGTGGTATTTTTGTCGTTGAGAATTTAAGTGTGGTGCTACAAGTGAGTTATTTCAAATACACCAGGAAAAAATTTGGTGAAGGTCGCCGGATCTTTTTGATGTCCCCATTACACCATCACTTTCAGAAAAAGGGGATTCCGGAAGCGCGGTTAGTGACTAGATTTTGGATTATCGGATTAATATTGGCTGTGTTGACCATTATTACCTTAAAATTGCGGTAAGCATACAGATTTTAGATGAATTGGAAGTCAAATAAACTTTGAAAATGGTACTTTATTTTTTGTTTGACTTCCTCCATATCAATCTTTCTGTTCAGCTCTTTTGATAATGAGGTAACGGTTTTATTTTCATCCGTAATACCGCAAGCAATAATATTGTTGAAGTATTTGAGATCAGTATTAATGTTGAAAGCGAAACCGTGCATTGTCGTCCATCTACTTAAATGAACACCGATTGCACAGATTTTTCTTTTTGGACTCCTATCTTCAGCATCTATCCAAACACCCGTGTAATCTTTTTCTCTGCTCCCTTCGATTCCATATTCTGCCAAAGTTCGTATAACTACTTCTTCCAGAAATCGAACATATTTGTGCACATCTGTAAAAAAACAATCTAGATCAAAAATGGGATAGGCGACCAACTGGCCTAATCCGTGAAAAGTAATATCACCTCCACGGTTGATTTTGAAAAATTCTATTTCGTTCGCTTCGAGTTGTTCTTCAGTCAGAAGCAAATTGTCAATGCTTCCACTTTTTCCTAAAGTATAGACTGGAGGATGTTCACAAAATAAAAGATAGTGCTCCTGCGTTAGCAACGGTTGATGCTCCTCGATGGACTTTCTGTTCTGAATTTTGAGATCTACCAGTTTTTTGTGTATCATGGTTTGGTAATCCCATGCTTGTTGATAGGAGATATTTCCGAGATCCTGAAAGTGAACGATTGGTTTCATAAATCAAAGGTATTGAGAAAAATGATGGATAATGATTAAAAGAACCGATTTTTTAGGAAAATACGCAATACACTAACTCATGAATTTAAAAACCACTATATTTGCAGCCTTAAATTTTCATATTTCGACTATTACTAATGCGTAAAATTTTAATTACAGGAGGGGCTGGTTTCATCGGCTCACATGTAGTGCGGCTCTTTGTTAACAAATATCCTGATTATCAGATATTTAATCTTGATGCACTCACATATGCAGGCAATTTAGAGAACCTGACAGACTTAGAGAATCAGCCCAATTATCATTTTTTAAAGGCTGACATTACCGATGCGCATGCAATTAATCAATTGTTTTTACAACATCGTTTTGATGGTGTAATTCACCTTGCTGCCGAATCGCATGTCGATCGATCAATTAAAGACCCACTCTCGTTTATACAGACCAATATTATTGGAACCGTAAATCTGTTAAATGCAGCAAAAGATAGCTGGAAAGAGAATTTGAACGGAAAGCGTTTTTATCACATTTCGACTGACGAAGTGTATGGCAGTTTGGGAGAGGAGGGCTATTTTACCGAAGATACACCTTACGATCCCCGTTCCCCATATTCCGCATCTAAAGCTAGTTCTGATCACCTGGTAAGGGCCTATTTTCATACTTATGATCTACCTGTTGTTATATCCAACTGCTCTAATAATTATGGCCCCAATCACTTTCCTGAGAAATTGATTCCGTTGGTCATTAATAATATCAAACACAATAAGCCGCTTCCGGTTTACGGAGATGGTAAATATACTCGAGATTGGCTATGGGTAAAAGATCATGCTACGGCTATCGATAATATATTCCACAAAGGCAGATGCGGAGAAACTTACAATATCGGAGGAAATAACGAGTGGAAGAATATCGATCTTGTGGAAAATCTTTGTGATATTATGGATGATCTTTTGGGAAGAGATATGGGCAGCAGCAGGAAATTGATTACTTTCGTTAAGGATCGACCGGGCCATGATAAGCGATATGCTATTGATGCTACTAAAATCAGGACGGAACTGGGATGGGAACCTACTATTTTATCTATTGACGGTTTCCGCCTAACCGCACAGTGGTACCTTGATAATGAAATGTGGTTAGAAAAAGTAACTTCCGGAGCCTATCAAAATTACTACAAGGAGCACTATAGCCATTCCTTTTAAATATATATTGACTATGAAATTGAACCTAAAAACTTACTTTTATCAGGTTGGTAAAATTATTGCGGTCACATTAAGCTTGACTTTCCTGAACAACAGTTACTCCTCAGCTACTAACATGGACAGGTATAAAGCCTTCCAATCAACTGATATTTTTTGTAATAATTACAATCATAATTATTCTATTGTCTTGAATGAACAGTTAAGAGTGGCGAAGTCATTTGCAAAAACTTCTTTCAAGAGGTATTTGCAGCGAAAAGGCATGGTTAAAACCCGTGAAGTGGTGATCGAAATAAAGGAATGGTCTTTTGACATGCAGAAAGAACGGTTTAGTATTGAATATGAGGTGACATTTGAAGTTATGAAAGATGATTTTTATGTTGAAGATTGGATCATATTGAAAAAGACATTTTTATTAAGTTGTGATGTGGATGGCAGAAATGCCATACTGACTAATGAAGTAGAAAAAGTAAATTTCATATTCGAAAATATTAACGCAACTCAATAGTTTTAGTCAGCTGAATTTTACCAGCTATTGGTTAATTTTTTTTACCCCAAAAGAACTTTTTATTTCTCTATCAGCTATTGGGCCTAATGTGTTTGGTACTTGATAATTTGAAAGAAATGCAAATAAAATTAATATGAGCAAAATATTTCTTATTTGTTGTATACTCCTCTGTTGTTCAGGTGTCAGTTTGATGGCCCAAAATATACAGAATCCCCTAGTACAGCAGCAAATCACCGCAGAATTGCAGAAACGGGGACTTAACCAAACGGAAGTTGATGCTCGTCTTAAAGAGAAGGGCATCAATATGACCAATATCAAACCAGAGGATGTTCCACGTTTGGAAGCGCAAATACAGGCAGTGCTCAAGGAGATGGAAGAAGAAAAACTAGGGAAGAAAGGTAAATTAAATGTAGATGATGGTGAAGTCGATGATATAGATGTGTCTGAACCAGAACCGTTCGAGGATAATAACAAAAACATCAAAACGAGTGCTCCTCGAAAAATTCAAAATAGAGGTGGAACTGATCAGAAAGTAGATGATATCACCAAAGCCGTTAAAGGGGGGGAATCATTGGATATTGCGATTGCCGAAAAATTAGATGAGAATAAGGTTACTTCGGTACTGGCTCCGGTATATGGTATGCAGGTATTCAGAAACAAGAGCATTAAAGTTTTCAGAAATGTTGATGATGTCAAAGCTGCTGATAATTACGTATTGGGTGTAGGTGATCAACTTGCTGTATCTATATGGGGTGTTGCTGAATACGAAGGTGTACTGACTATCAATAAAGAAGGCTATGTGCAACCGGATCGAATGCCCAGGATTTATTTGAGAGGTGTGGCATATGGCAAGGCCAAGGAACTACTCAAAGCAAAGTTCAGTCAGTATTATCCCGTAAATAGCGAGCGTTTTTCCGTTACAGTCAACTACAAAAGAACAATTACTGTAAATATCTATGGAGAAGTGTTTACTCCCGGAGGCTATACTTTGCCGGCGACAAATACTGCCTTTAATGCATTAGTAGCAGCCGGAGGTCCCAGCGATATGGGAACTGTCCGGAGAATCCAGTTGTTGCGGGAAGGTGCAAAACCAAGGATGATTGATGTGTATGAGTTTTTGAATGATCCGAGTATCAGGGACAAATTTTACCTGGAAGACAATGATATTATTCATGTACCTATTTCAGATAGAATTGTAACCATTCAAGGAGCAGTTAAAAGGCCTTACAGCTATGAATTGCTTCCGAAAGAAAATCTGGCGAAATTAATTGAGTTTGCCGGACAATTGGCGGATAGTGCTTATACTGAGATTGTCCAGATTAAACGCTATGTCAACAACAAACAAATATTACTCGATGTGAAATACAAAGAACTGAAAGACGCAAACAAAGATTTTGACCTGATGTCAGGTGATGTTGTTATCGTTAACAAAGTTTCAAAAGTATATGATAATTTTGCGAATGTAACAGGAGCTGTTGATTTTCCAAAATCATACGAACTTGTACCTGGAATGAAGATTTCAGATGTGATCGGAAAGGCAGTTTTGAGTAAAAATGCGAGAAGAGATGTAACTTTTTTACAAAGATCAAATCTCGATGGCACTTACAGTTACACACGATTGAATCTTGATGATATCCTGTCCGGAAAAGATGCCGCAGCCAATGTTGAACTGAAGTCTCGCGATAGAATAATTATTTATGGTTTGGAAAAATACGCCGACAGATATAGCATTAACATTAGTGGAGCAGTAAGGATGCCACAGCGCTATCCTTTTGATTCAGGTAAAAACTTAAAAGTAGATGATGCTTTACTTTTAGCTGGTGGCCTCAAAGCAGATGCCAGTGATATTGCCTATGTCATGCGTAGGAAATCAAGCGATCCCCTCTCAAAAGAGTATATTCGCGTGAATTTGCAGAATGTGCTTACCGATAAAACTTCGGGTGATAATTTCTATCTGCAACCTTCTGACAGTCTTTTTGTGTTGAGCAAGAGTAGTTTTAAAGATGTTTTTCAGATTCGAATCAGCGGTGCTGTTCGGAATCCCGGGGAATATCAATATGACTCAAGTTTGACCTTAAAAGATGTACTTACGCTTTGTGGTGGTTTGCAATTGCAAGGAGCTTCCAATCGCATTGAGGTTAGCAGGGTAGAGATTCGAAACAATGCTCCCACCAGAGTTATTGTTACAACTTTATCTGTCGATGAAAATTTTGAATCTCAGAATGGCAATTTTCATTTGCTTCCATTTGACCAAATCGTCGTCAGAACAATTCCTGAGTTCTCTTTTCAAAAAAATATTACATTGGAAGGTGAAGTAAAATATCCCGGAACTTACGTATTGACCGGCAAAAACGAATCGCTCAAGAGTGTTATTGAGCGGGCAGGAGGTCTTACCAATGAAGCATTTTTAAAAGGTTCTCAATTGTATAGAATTAAGGACGACGTTGGATATGTAGTAATGAATCTTGAGAGTGCGCTAAATGACTTGAATTCCAAATACAACTATATCATGGTGGAAAACGATGTCGTCACTATTCCGAAAATGAGAGATTTTGTGACAATCGAAGGAGCAACTAATGCAAGAGACCTATTTGTGGGAACAGTCGCTACAACCGGCAAATTAGCAGTACCTTACCATAAAGGAAGAAGAGCAAATTTCTATGTCAATAGTTACACTGGTGGTTTTTCCAAAAATTCGAGCAAAATTGATGTAACAGTTTTGTATCCAAATGGAAGTATAAAGGGGACAAGAAATCTTGGTTTAGTTAAAATTTACCCACATCCAACCAAAGGATCGACAATTAAAGTAGGTTACAAAGATTTAGTGAACAAGAATAATGGCAAAGAGGTTAAGAAAGAAAAAGTTGAATGGGAGAAATTGTTTGCCAGCACGATTGCACAAGCATCAGGAATACTTACTTTAATTTTACTTGCACAACAATTGTCAAAATAATTCTTAAAAATTTAATCAGTAAACTGTTTTATGTCCAAAATATTAATCATCGGAGCTGGAGGTGTAGGTCAGGTAGTGGTGCATAAGTGTGCTCAACACCCTGAGGTTTTTTCAAAAATCATGCTTGCCAGCCGTACGAAATCAAAATGCGATCGAATCGCCGAAGACATCGAAAAACGTTATTGCAGAAAAATAAAAACTGCCAAAATTGATGCAGATGATGTTCCTCAATTGGTAAAACTGATCAAGCGTTTTAAACCCAAAATGGTACTTAACGTTGCACTACCTTATCAGGATCTGAACATCATGGATGCTTGTCTTGAAACGGGTGTACACTACCTGGACACAGCGAATTATGAACCTAAGGATGTTGCCAAATTCGAATATTCGTGGCAGTGGGCGTATCAGGATCGCTTTAGAAAGGCGGGATTGATGGCTGTTTTAGGTTGTGGATTTGACCCCGGGGTTACCAACGTGTATACAGCATATGCAGCAAAACATCATTTCGATGAAATTCATTACCTGGATATAGTAGATGCTAATGCCGGAGATCATGGCAAAGCATTCGCAACAAATTTTAATCCTGAAATCAATATCAGGGAGATTACTCAGCCTGGCAGATACTTCGAAAATGGAAATTGGGTAGAAATTCCGGCTCATTCTATAATGAAACCATTGAATTATCCTGAAATTGGCCCTAAAAATTCCTATGTTATCTTCCACGAAGAATTGGAATCATTGGTCAAGCATTTTCCAACATTGAAAAGAGCGCGTTTTTGGATGACTTTCGGTGATGAGTACCTTACCCACCTCAGAGTGATTCAGAACATAGGTATGGCAGGAATCGAACCTGTGATTTTCAAAGGGAAGAAGATTGTTCCTTTGGAATTTTTAAAAGCGGTTCTTCCTGACCCGGGCGATTTAGGTGAAAACTATACCGGTTGGACCTCTATCGGATGCCGTATTAAAGGCATCAAGAATGGAAAAGAAGTGACTTATTATGTCTATAACAATTGCAGTCACGAAGCAGCCTTTAAGGAAACAGGAACACAGGGTGTTAGCTATACAACTGGAGTGCCTGCGATGATTGGAGCGATGATGATGCTTACCGGAGAATGGAAAGGTGAGGGTGTGTTTAATGTTGAACAACTGAATCCCGATCCATTTATGAAAAAATTAAATGAATATGGTTTACCATGGCATGAGATTCACAATAGCGATTTGGAGTTATAATTTTAAATTGTTTAATAAGCACAAAGCCCGCAAAATGTTTGACATTTGCGGGCTTTATGCGTTATTTTCAATTCTTAATTTTCACTTATAAAACTACCAAGCCATATCATCATCATGATCTTTCAAGTCCTCTGCTGCAGGAGGTGGGGTTTCACTTTCGATTTCAGCTTCATTCTCTGGAAGTTCATCAAATTCGCCACGTGCTTTTCTTTCCTCCCATTCTGCCTGACGTCTTTCAAATTCTTCATAATCGTATTCAGGCATCAAGTCTGTTTTTATAAAATCAATAACTGAATTTAGTTCTTTCATGAAGCGATTGAAATCTTCCTTGTATAAAAAGATCTTGTGGCGTTCATAAGTACCATTTAATTTTTTAGTACTCTCTGTGATCGTCAGATAGTGGTCATTTCCCAAAGTGCGTCTAACATCCAGAAAGTAGGTACGGCGCTTGCCTGCTCTGACTTTAGTTGAATGTATAAGGTCATGCTGAGGGGCTTGCGGACGATCCTTTCTTTGGGGTCCTCTGTTAAAATCTTTGTTCCTCTGTTCCACGTTGTCTTTTTTAATAATTTAATTAGTTAATCATTGTAATTATCAATACAAAAGTAATTATAAGTTTGATAAATAAAAATAATTATTCAAAAAAGTAATGATATCATGATTAATTGAAAATTAATAGTTGAAAATGGAAAACGGAAAGGGAGAAAAACGATGGTCCTATTTGCGAAATAGTAGAATCTACACAAATAGGACCATTTTGCGAATTAAGAATTAAGAATTAAGAATTAAGAATTACGAATTACGAATTACGAATTACGAATTACGAATTACGAATTAATCTGCC
>JBMOJB010000099.1:0-13475 GCA_049316985.1 Saprospiraceae bacterium
ATACTATCACCTGAGACCAAAAAGCTTTTTAAAAAAGGTTTAATATTTGTCAGACGCTCAGACCTATCTGCGTCACTTTCTTCTTTTATATCACTAACGACAACTGTATAGTGGCATCCTTTTTTAAATGCAGCTAAAATAGCATCCTGCGAAGTTTCCGGAGCATTTACACAGGTAAAAAAACGTCCAATTCCTCGCTTGTCAAAAATATTATGAATATCATCATTGGCCACCGCAAATATGGGTTTACCAGCCGATAAGGCTTGGTCCCAGTAAGAATACGAAGTCTGATAGGGACTAGCTATTTCCATGCAATGATAGTTCGACAAAAAATTAAAATCTTCCTTTATGTAGCCATCCCTGACCGTGGGATGATTAACTATTACCATGTTATTCCGATTGGCCGAAAGTCGATTTAACAAATCCTGCTTATTGGAACGAGTTTGCGGAAAAAAATAATCAAGACTGACGACTTGAGTATCCCCCAGGACCAATTGGTGCGTTTTTAGCAAATTATACCCGTGCTCATAGGCGGATACATAATTGGATTGACCCTTGAAGTTGGGAATTATTTCATGATAGTTAGAAACACAATGAACACCATATCCTAACTTTTCATAGGCGTTCCAAATATCTTCCGGCGTACCCTTGCCGTTGGTAACACCCAACCATGCTTTAGAATGTGCATGAAAGTTGCACCTCATCCACTTATTTGAGTCTAAATTTTCATAGGGATTGTACAAATTAGGACCAGAAAAGGGCGTGCCTGCTGTAAATTTTAATTGTGGACAAAGCAAATACTGTCTCACCAGGAGCCAGAGGATGAGCGTGAGCAATAAAACTAAAATTCCTTTCAGTAACTTCATATGCAAACTATTCAAAAGGTAAGTCATTAAAAAGCACAAAAGTAAGATTATTTTTCGAGCTTTCTGTTCAAAGTTGAATTGTCTAACTGCGAGAAAATTTGTTTTTCCCAGGTAAGATGCTAAAGTTGAAGCAATTGCTATATCGAAAAACTTTCATCTTCAGGATACGGTCGGCTAAACCCCTTGCTTTATTATTGTGAAGCCAATAATTTATTTGCAATCACAGGTGGGCAAATGATATTTCCAGGAAATGCAATGAATAAAAACGCTATGTGCATTACTGTACTTACTTAGTTAATTCATTGCGCGATAAGACTTATAAACCAATATTGCAAGGAAAACCGCTAGCAAAATCAATAATACGATTTTCTTCATTGATGTTCTGCCTGGCATTGCAGAGGAATCCGAACGCTCGAAATCTTGGCGCATATGGCTTGACAATTTTTCAACAAAAGCACTACTCTCCTCTTCTATTCGCTGCTGCTCTGACTTTTCGATTTCGTTAAATTTTTGAAGTAGTTCTTTTCGTTTCAGTAGCACCATTGCCTGGGCGGCATCTTTAAGAAAATTTAGCTCCTCTTGCAAAGCAGGATTTTTTTGAAGTTCATCTTCAAACATGGCCTTCTCCTCAGGTGATAAATGCCCATGAAAATACAAATCAAGAAGTTGCTGGAAATTTAGGTCAGACATAGTGTAAAAATTGGGCTCTATTTCGATTTGTGTGGGTAATTGAGTTCTTAAAGCTTTGTGCAGTTGTAATTTGAAAATTTGACGATTTGAAAATTTGAAAGTAATTTCTAATCAACTTCGTTGATTTCTCTAGTTGTTGAGTTTCCTAAATTATCTTACTTTTTACATAAATACTTGATTGTCTGTGAAAATAAGTCACCAAAAAAGGGAACAAAGCAATAAAGGAATCCAAGAAATAACTCCGTAGGAGTTCAAGATATTTTCAAATCATCAAATTTTCAAATCATCAAATTTGGATGCAGCTATCTAAGAAAACTTGAATACCCACACAGAACAACATAGAGCCCAAAATTGCTTTATTGGCTCGAATAGACCAATGACTTAAGTGCACTAATACTCGAATTTTTCTGAGCAACAACGATATCTTCACTGGGATAACCCATTTTTTCTCTGATTAACTCAGGACTCAGATGATGATAATAGCTAGCAAATAGTAATTCTCGACTTGCCGCACTTAATTTTTCGATGGCAGTGAGGATTTTTTCAATTCTGTCGTTACTAGTTATGAAAAAATTTTCAGAACTGTAAAAATCAAGTGGAACTTCAAAATATTTTGCCTTTTCGAGTTTTAAACCTCGACCCAGCAATACTTTCATCCACAAATTTCTACTGATTGCAATTAGGTAAGTCTGAATTTTGGCCTTGAAGCTGAATTCAGGATGATTTATTTTCTCGGCTAAAACAAAGAGCGCTTCTCTGAAAATGTTTTCTCCTTCAGTTCGACTCCCATGATTAAAAATAACCAAGCGAATAATGGTTTCGCGATGCAAAGCGTATACGACAGGCCATATATTTTCATCACCTATTTTGATCGCAGTATAGATTTGATAATCTGATACTTGGAAAGCGTATTCATTCATGACCGGGTGTTTTTCAAGTTAATAATTGAGACGAATCTCGAGTCTTTCACAACAAAAATATCAATAATTTTTGTAAGTCAAAAATTATTGATAAAAAAAAGATCATTTCTAACGCTTACTTAATGGAAACAGGATCAAATAGTACAACCCATGATCGTATTTCCAACAAAAAAAACCACCCTAAGCGAAGGCAATTGCTCAGGATGGTTCCAGATATGTATGTGTGATACCTTTAAAAAATTAGTCCAGAATAATCATTTTCCGGGTGGCTGTTTGCGCAGCAGTTTCAAGTGTGTAGTACAATATTCCTGCACTGCCTAATTCAGTTCTATCGATATTGATTTGATGATAACCTTTTGAATAATCACCTGTGATTGTCTTCAGTACTTTACCAGCTACATCGCTGATCACTAAACGTGCACTACCCTGCTCAGGTAAAACGAATCCAATGCTGGTAGAACCATTAAATGGATTAGGTTGATTTTGGAACAGCTCAAACTTAGCAGACGCACCGTTGTTGAAACTTAGGACAACTTTGTTGATATTTCCAGTTTTGTCATATGCCTCAGCACTTAACATTCTGGAATTGATATGAACAGCCTCACTGAGTTTAGCGCTATTCTTAGCTCTGAAAACAAAACCGAACTTGGCAGCATCTTTACTATCGGTAAGCAGTTGGCTCGCCATAATAATTCCATTTTCCAATAATGCAAATCCATCTTTTCCATCAACGATATCGATCAGTTCTAATGAGTTTTTATCATATTCAAAAGTAAACTGGTATCCATCCAGTATGTCGTCAGCGTGGAAGTTTACCGTAAAAATTTCACCACTTTGATAATTTCTTTCCTCACACTGGAACTGAGTCGTATTTACAAGGCGTTGTGTCGAAGCACTGACATTGACATCACCAACTTTCACAGCGACAAACCCAGGTGCAGGGGCACCCAACAAGCCATTGACCGCTATCTTTTCAGGGAAAGCTTGTGACCACGGATTCGTGTTTTGCGGGAATTGATATGACTTGTCAACAAATCTCCAGGATGTGTTTTTGCTGAAACCATTTTGAACAGCTAAAATCATTTTACGCAATTCCACCACATCGGCTACTGAAATCGAACTTGAACGGTTGACATCTGCAGCTATGTACTGGTATGGCGTTGTCAAAGGTTGAACACCAAGAATATGCTTGGAAATCATCACAAGATCAAATGTGGATACTCCGTTCAAAGGGACATCGTTTTTATTAGGAGTCAGCACATACGAACCATAAATAGGCAAATCGTTAAATTTAACTTTACCTACCTTATTTGATAAAATATTCATCGTTTTGGTTCCTACTAGTTGTACGGCTACACCTTCAACGTCTTTCCCTTTTTCAGTTTGTACTTGAACTTCAAGTGGGCGCATTTCATTAGGATCATAGTTGCACATAGCAAAATTATCTTGTACCTGAACGACCGTCTCGCAGAAATCCCAGTTGCCAGCCTCATCACCAACCCACAATTGTACTTTCCAGGTAGTAGACGTACCTGCAGAACTTCCTTTAGGCGGGCAGATAAATGTATACATTCCCGGCAAAGTATCCGGATTAACGGCCACTGTATCCAATTTGATTAAAGTTGAATCACTAATTACTCTAATACGGAATTTTAAAGTCGATGCACTTGAGCAATTGTCATAACTACCCGCATCAATAACTTTTGCCTGCACCATAACAACTCCTGTCGGAGAAATTTCAACAGCCACGTTATCATGACATACCGGAGTAGGTTTCAATACATCTTTTGCGATGAAATTCTGGCTTAGGTAGTTGGCATTTCCGCATTCATCTACTACTTTGTAGACAACTTTATATTTCCCAAAATCAGCTTTAGAAATCTCAACAGATCCAGGCAGATCATTGGAAGAAGTAGCCACCTGAACTCCATTTTCTTTATATAATGAGAAAGTCTGTTTGGTCCGCTGTCCACTGCAATCTTTAACCACCATTGGAACAAACGAAACCTGAACTTTGCATTCCTTACCAACCGCAGCAAATGTCGGTGCTGTGGCGGAGATAATTTCTGGAGGAGTAAGGTCAATTACGTTGATATTTTGACTATATTCAAAATATCCACCATTGGTCTCGCTCGAAGTAACTGTTATATCTTTACCATTTACATGTCCTACAATAGTAGGTTCTGCCGGCAAAGGACGACATAAGTTTGAAACTCTCCACACCCTTACGATTCTGAAACAAACAGAATCATCACTAATTTTTGAAGCTTGGTCGAAATAGCTTAAAGTAGGAAGTGGACAAGAACCATTTAATACATCGATTTTAGCAGTACCCGTTACTTTAATTGAAGTTCCAACACTATCGCACTGACCATTCAGGATAACCGTAGTATCCTTCGGGAATGTCGCACTAAATAGTGATACATTTCTACTTGTATAACGCTGCTGAACAACGACAGAATTGCCGGATTGATCAGTCACTGTCCAATCGTATGCATAAAAACCATTTCCACATTGATCAAGACTGTCAATTACTTTTGTTACTTTGGCATCAACGGTACATGTTGGGTCCGAAGTGGCATGGTCAAAATAACCTGGGTTTGAAACAGAAGGCTGAATACTCAAAGGTTTAAGGGGATGTGCATCTAACCAAACTTTTGCCAGCGCATCATTTCCACATTCAACAGAGATATTTTCCGTCACTGCCAAAGGAGGCAATTTGTCAGCCACTAAAACATTTGTCATACAGGTATTAGAATTCCCATTACAATCCCAAACTCTTAAAATCGCCAGGAATTCTCTATCTGAACATCTTACATTCATTGTTGGTTTGAAATCAGCGTCAGTTTCAGACATTCTTCTGATTTCAAAACGATTAACGTCCAAACAGCAATTGTCTTTACTGCCTGCATCAAGACTTTGAGCATTTATTACTCCAAGATCAGATCTTGTTAATGATACTTCTACGTTGGTCTGACAAGCTGCAACAGGGGCATTTTTATCTTGAACGACGAGTATTTTGGTAAAATTAGTTGCATTTCCACACTTATCCGTCACCGAATAACTTAGGAAATATGTATCCGGCAAAAGATTCCAGATTATAGTTCCACTTCCATGTGTAGTAGAACCTTTTGTAATTTGTACAATAATAGATGGGTTTCCATCGCAGTTGTCTTTGACAACCGGAAGTGGTAATGCAATTCCCGAGGCTTTGCAATCAGGTGTATTCGTTTCTACAAAAATAGATACGTCTGGGATCATTGAAACAATCTGCGGAGCCGTAAAGTCTTTAACAGAAATTAATTGGTTGTGAATTCTCGGCTGCGATTCGCAATCACTGGTCATTACCCATTCTCTTTTGATAGTAAATCCAATTCCGCATGCATTAGGCGTATAAGCGTCTGTATAAGTTGCACCTAATTTACAACCTTTATATTGATTTAAATTTCTGCCTAATATTTTTGGTTGCTTACTTAGCACTGTGTCTACAGTATTACCCGAAACACTTGAACAACTTAAGGTAATATCAGCAGGTGGCAGGATATCAATAAGGTAACGTCTTTTTATTTCAAAAGGAACAGCACATGTTGACACATTTCCATATTGATCGATCGCAGTATAATTGCGCGCTCCTTTGAAGATATAAGAGTCAGAACATGCACCTTGCACGCCTTGATCAAAGAAAGTCAAAGTATAAGCTGAGCATTCTGTCACAACAGGAAGAGTAAATACCCCAACAGTTGCTGGAGTTGCCAAAGCCGGAATTCCTGAAAGATTTAGTTTTACATCATCTTCACAATAGAAAACTTTTTGCCCGGTACAATCAATCAAAGGTGCAGTTTTGTCTTCAATTCTGATTGAGCTCCAGCAAGAGTTTCTTGGGTTACTAAGATCAGAAACTTTAACAGTGTATGTTTTATTAACATCAGCAGCAGTAATTTTTGTAATAACATTATTACCGTTCATTATCAATGCTTCATATCCACCAAAACCCACAGGCACTCCCAATAAAAAGTCACCTGCTAAAATATCTACAGAACAAGCTTTATCTAAAGAGAAATTAACAGAATTGCGACAATTTAGCGCCGGCAAATTGTTATTGACGGTCACATTCTGACGAATCGTCGAAGCACACACAGGATTTTTGATATCCTGTCCGGTTCTTGCAATTGTTGGGTTGCCATAACTTAAAGTACTTGAAAGCAAATAAGTACCTGGCATTACACTGGAAGGCGTAAATACATTTCCAACTACTCCTGTACCTGAACTTGTTACTGTACCACCGGTATTACTTGCGGCATTTACATCTATTGGATTCAATGTAATTGCCGGAGCACTAGTTGGCATTACCGTCGGCAAACGAGGAGAAAACACCGGAGTTGGATAATAACAACGGTTACCTGTACTTAGCTCAGATCCCGGAATTCCAACATTATTTGGATCAAGGCGCCAAACTTCTATGCTATAACCAATTGAGTCAATATGAAATCCTGTTAATTCAAAATTCGAACGACCTCCCCCCAGTACTACTTCTGTAAGTTGATCACCAACAAGGACCGGATTCAATGGATCCTGACCTAGAGGAGTGGCTAATTTATAGAGTCCAGTAACATTTTTTACTACCCATATTTCATTAGTATAGGCATTCAAAACATCAACTTTATCGCTAAATTGACCATCAGTAAGATTTGTCGGTGTTCCTTTACAAACACAAGGATCTACTATTGACGGCTGATCTGGGGCACCACTGTTTAAGGCAGGACTACAGCCAGGACCATCAATTATGGTGACATTTGCTGTGCAGTTGCTTGTACAAAAAGCGTTAGTCGCAGTTATAATTACTGGATTTACACCAATATTTAAACAAGAAAAACTATTTTTATCAATTGAAATACTTGCACCTAAACTTCCATTATTAACATCAGCAAGCGTTATGTTTGCTGTTGGAGTATTCATTTTAATACTTAACGGCTTACATAGTGCCAAAGCCTGGAAGACAGTCAAAGTACTTTGTGCTGTTGCTGCACAACCAGTAGCACTAATACTGGCAGTTATGGTATAGGTCGTCGTAACGGTCGGAGTAACATTAATTACCGCTAAACCCGGATATATACCCGCAGGAACACTTGACCAAGTGAAAGTATTTGACAATGCCGAAGTAGCTGTAAATTGTGTATTAACACTCATACACACATCTCCATCGTTGGCAGTTCCAGAATTTTCAGCAAGTGCCAAAGTTAAAGTAGGTGTTGCCGTCACAGTTATACTTGACGCACTGGCAATTGTAGAGCAACCCCCGGCTCCGGTAACAGTCAAATTATATGTAGTATTTACTGTTGGACTTACCGTAATGGTGCTTAAAGCAGAGGTAAAACCAGCTGGGGTACTAGTCCATGAATAGGAAGCACCAGCGGGCACACTCAATTGTGCATTGGAACCAACGCAAATCCGCGAATCATTGTTGGCCAGACCGGATGTTTCTGTGACGGTAATGCTAGCAGAAGGAAACGGATTAACCACTAATAGCACCAAACCTACTGAAGAACAGCCATTTCTTGTGGCAGTTACAGTATAAGTTGTGGTAACAGTTGGAGATTGACTAAAAGATGCTAAAGCAGACGTAAACGTTCCAGGCGTTCCAACCCAAGAGTAGGTTGTATTGGCAACGTTTGGTATAGATATAGTAGCTGAAGCACCCAAACAAATCTGCCCGTCATTTGGTGTTCCTGAAGTTTCAGTAACCGTTGTCGCCGTCGAAGGCGGATCAGTAACCGTAATCGTCGCTGATGAATTGGCCGTACAGCCATTTATTCCCGTGATCGTAACACTATAGGTGGTTGTCACCGTCGGTGCAACATTTATAGCACTTGTTGTAAATAAGGCACCCGTCGAACTCAACCAAGTGTAAGTACCATTACCACCCGGAACTTCCAGGTTAGCAAAATCACCACGACAAATAATCCGGTCATCAGCAGCTAAAGCTGAAGTTTCAGTAACTGTGATACTTGCGTCTGGTCTGGGAAGTACATCTACCAGTTGAGTGGCTGAGGCAACACAACCTGCTGTAGATGCCGTCAGCGAATAAGTGGTTGTTACTGTCGGACTAACGGTAATACTAGAAGTCGCAGGATACATCCCTGATGGACTACTTGACCAAGAATACGACGTATTAGCAGTATTGGGAACAGCCACAACTGCTGTTGTTCCCTCACATATTATTGCATCGTCCGGTAAACCTGAAGATTCTGAGACACCAATCGCAACCGATGGATAGTCTACTACGGTGATGATTGTCGAAGTTTGACCGACACAACCTGTTGTTGAATTAGTCACCGTTAAGTTATAAAAAGTAGTTACAGTTGGTGATACTGTAATTGAAGCCACTGAGGAGTTGAATCCGGCAGGAGCACTGACCCATGTATACGAAGTCTGTCCCGATTTGGCATCTAGCGTTACAGAAGCTCCATCACATATCGTACCATCATTATTTGCGAGCCCGGAAGTCTCAGTAATTGTAATTCCAGAGGCAGGATTATCAACTATTAATTGAGCTGTTGTGGTAGCAGAGCACGAACTTGCATCTGTCGCCGTAACTGTATAGGTAGTTGTAACCGTCGGAGTTGCTATCACAACAGGACCTGTCGCTTGATTTAGCGAACCCGCAGGTGACCAAGCATATGTATTGGCTCCGGAAACAGTCAAAGTTCCGCTGTCACCAAAACAAACTGTATTATTATCAGGTATTCCTGAGGTTTCTGTTACGGTTATATTTGGAACAGGCGCTGCTTGCACGGTGATATCTCTGGTTGCAGTCACAGTACAGCCTGAACTATTTGTCGCGGTAACCACAAATGTGCTAGATGGAGGACTTGGAGAAACTGAGATTGAGTTAGTTATTGCTCCTGTTGACCAAAGATAAGTAGACCCCCCAGAGGCAGTTAATGTGGCATTTGCTCCTTGACAAATTTTTCCATCATTATTGACACCTGCAGATGTTTCTGACACATTAATTATTGCTGCAGGAGTGTTTACTGTAATGGTTCTCGTAGTTGAATTGGAACAACCCGGCGATGTGGTTACTGTACAGGTATAGTTGGTAGTCGATATTGGTGAAACAATTATCGACTGTGTAGTACCTAACCCACCTGACCATAAATAGCTTGCTCCCGCGGGCAACGCAGTGATTGTCGCCATCGATCCATTACATATATTGCCATCATTTACAGTAGTACCTGATGTTTCAGCGACAGTAGTGGTTACCGTTATAGCACTTACAGTAATATTTCTCAGCGTAGTAACGGAGCAACCCGCATTTGAAACAGTACAAGTGTAGGATGTACTGATTGTCGGACTTACAGAAATGCTGGCTGTAGATGCACCTGTAGTCCATAAATAAGTAGCCGGAGTAGCCAATGCTTGTATAGTCGCAGATGCTCCACAAGTAATTGTACCATCATTCGCAGTTCCTGAATTCTCCGTGACACTATTGGTATTCAAAGGGTTGGGTGTCCAAGTGATGACCATATCGTCAGAGGTTGAACCTCCACATGCAACAGCGGCACTAGCACTATTTTTAATATCAGCAAATAAAATGGTGCCCACCGTAAAGTCGGCGAAATTATTATCGGTATCGGTACAAGCTGAGCCCACCGGATTCCTTTTTGCACTTGCTGTCAAACCCAAAGCCGAAGTAACTGTCCCTTCTAGTTCTCCGGTTGCAGTACCCCAAGCTAATTGATCAACTTTCAGTGACTTAATCGCAGCGGAGCAGGCCGCTGTACCGCAGCTTGATTGTAACGTTGTTGTTTTGAATAAAACTATTTTTCCACCTGCGTCTGCCATATTAATGGCGGTATTGCTTAAGTCAGCTGTTGGTAAAGCAACTCCATTGGTGGTACCTCCAGCTAATGAAACCAGGAAGAATCTTCCGGGAGCAATAGTACCGGATAGATTTGCCTGCGAGCTAAAATTGCCGGCAGCAGCGGCATATTGTAGCGAATAGCCTGTCAAATTAATGGATTGCGAACTCCTGTTGTGCAACTCGACAAAATCATTCCTGAATGATGCTCCCGCATTATTACCGGCAGCATACACCTGACTGATTACCAGACCCGGTTCAATTGTCCACCTAAGGGTTGTAGACCCGTTCGGTGTTGTTGTTCCTGCGGTGAATAGAACGTTGGAAAGTGAGTCATTGTTAACTGCGAATGACCCTGTCACACCACTAACATAAGTCCACTTTCCCTTGTTGTTGGCTGTTGGCTTGTTGGCCGCCATGGTGGCGGTATTCAAAGAACAGCGGAGTTGGTCGGGGCCGGCATTAGCAGTTTGGGCAGATACCTGATGACCAAAGGCCAAAAGAGATATCAAAAAAGTAAGGCAAAGTGTATAGTTACGCGCCATGTTCAATAAGGATTGTATAATTTGTTGTATAAGTTGTTGTTGATCTAAAAAAAACAGGCAATGCACACTCTGAGTGCGCATTGCCTACTTGAAACAACCATTGCCAATAAGACTCAACAACAAATTTACACTAATACCAATGTATTGTGCAGCAGTGTTAACTGTTGTGTAAAATTTTACTGTCATGGGTAATATTTTATTTAAGAATCTGCAGTTGTTGAAACTACCATTCTAATAACTTGATAAACAAGTATTAATATAAAATAGAATTTTGAGATGTAAATCTCAGTCGTCGGCTGTTGGGATGGGGGAATTCTTTCTGCCACAAATATAAGTTATTAATTCATAGTTACAAAAAAAACCGTTATTTTTTTTCAAAACTGAAAACAAAATCACGGTGCCATTACTTGCGCATAATATTCAATCAACCTGCGCTCTTCCATTTCCCAACATAGTTCTTTCCGAGCTTTTTCGCATTCTATTTTCATGTTATTGTATTTCACCTTGTCGCCAACTATTGACATTATTTGTGCAGCCACGAGGGCCGGTTCATAAGATAAAAGCAGCTCACCGATCTGATATTCCGCCATTAATTCCCGATACTCGGGAAAATCAGGATGAATTGCGGGTACCAGTGCTTCTATATAGTCAAAAGTTCGGTTGGCCAGTGAAAAATAATAACTTAAACCTTTATTTTCAAGAAAATGTATGCCTAAAGTTGCATGAGGAGTCAGATCTGCCAATGCCGAAGGACTTAGTTTGCCTAAAAATTTGACCTTGCTATCTAATTTTCTTTCCCTGCAAAGCGCTTTCAGATCAGCTGCAATATCACCATCTCCGGCTAACCACAATTCAAAGCCATTGATATGTGCCATTGCTTCTATCGCTACTTCGAGCCCCCTACCTTCGTTTAGGGCTCCTTGATAAAGTAAAAAAGGAATTGAAGTATTAAATGTTGTAGCTGACAGATCCAATTCCTTTCTCCTTGATAAATTTCTAATTACGTGAAATTTCACGTGATATCTTTTCGAAAGTTCCTGCGCAAGCGCATGACCCACCGTGTAGCAAAAACCAATTCTGGGAATAGTGATATCAGCAATGTACTCCCATATTTTTTTTACCAATGGCCTACTGATAACTTCCGGCACTTCAGTAAAATACTCGTGAGCATCATAAATACACCTTTTCTTTCTTATTCTGCATACCGCATACACCGGCAAAATAGTGTCTAAATCGATTGCGCAAATAGCATCCGCTGAAGAAAAAAGCAGATAAAAAAACAATCTTATATTGTACTCGAGATAAAACAGTTTGCCTTTTTCAAAAAAGCATGTTAATCTCTTTTGCAGGAAAACTTGACGCCCCAGTGATGATGAACCTGATAAATTACGTCCTATTAAGCATACATCATATCCTGCACCAGCAAGGCTGCCACAAATTCGGATCATACGCTGATCATTAACCAGATCATTGCTAACACAAAATAAAATTCTTTTTCGCATCTGTAATTCTGCAGCAAATAAACAGTTTTTTTTTACTTTGTACTTATCTTGTCTCAAATTTCAATATTTTTGTGTTACATTTAGGTAGTTCTTTCCTAATATACATAGCATTAATTTAATAAACTCAATTCTAATCGTAACTTAACATTTACAATTATATGATCAAAATTAGCCGATTAATTGTCCTATTGCTTCTCTTTTGTGTTCCTGTCTTTGCCCAGCAAAGTGGATTTCAAAATCCACCGAAAGAAATTTTAGCCTTGGCGGATGTACTTCCTGCACCAACTGTGGTTCCGGATAAAGAAGGGAAGAATTTAATTTTCCTTACGAGGCCGGCCTATAAAACACTGCAGGAAATATCGGAAACAGAATTGAAATTAGCCGGAATCAGATTCAATCCTGCTAATTTGAATACTTCACGTACCAACTATTATATCAACGTGGAAATAATGGAAACATCCAGCGGTAAAAAAATTCCTGTGCTTGGATTGCCCGATAAAGTAAGAATTGAATATGCGAATTTTTCTCCACAAAATAATTATATTTCATTCGTGAATGTGCTTCCAGACGGAATGGAATTATGGACCATAGAATTAAAATCTGGCGCGGCAAGAAAAATTACTCCAGCAAATTTATCAGCTGTGACAGGATATCCATATACCTGGTCTCCGGATGAAAAAAGCATCTTTTGCCGTACAAATGACAATAAAGTACCATATCCAGACGCAAAAGAACTTCCCAGCGGGCCAAGCATTCAAGAAGCTACGGGAAGCAAGGCTCCAGCACGGACTTTTACCGACCTTTTGAAAAACCCAAACGATGAAAAGAAATTTGATTTCTATGCATCTTGTACGGTTACGATGATTGACTTAAAAACGCTTAAATCGAGCACTGTATTAGCAAAAAATATATACAGGACCATGAATATTTCTCCGGATGGTCAATATTTCCTCATTACCAATATAAATAGACCTTATTCTTATACACTACCCTATTCCAGATTCCCCTATACGACTAATTTGTATTCTTCCAAAGGCGTTAATGACCCGTACTGAAAAAAGTTTACATCATTTTGGGCAATATTGCCAATAAAG
>JBMOJB010000100.1:0-13327 GCA_049316985.1 Saprospiraceae bacterium
ATCTTCTGGATCAGGTCTCCGGTATACTCATCATCAATATACAATTCGGCATCTCTGGTTAACTTGATTGAATAAGCGTCAATAATATTGTAACCGGGAAAAAACCATGCAGCACTCTGCCTGACAAGGTCATCCAACATAATGATATCATGGTCGCCCGGATTGTCGGAAGGCAATATAATAAATCTGGGTAAGTGGTCACTTGGAATTTTCAAAATAGCATATTCTTCCAGCGTCGGTCGAGTCTTGGGTTGCAGTCGAATAGCCAAATAAATCTCCCCATTGACCAAAAAGGGTCTAATCTTATCCTTTACCAGAAGTACAGGCTGAACAAAAGGCAGCAAATAATTCTGAAAATAGTCTTCGAGAAATACTCTTTGTTCGGGACTAATTTCCATCCTTCTTCGAAGGTTAATGCCATTTTTGGTAAGTTCCGGAATAATTTGATCTTCAAAAATACGACTGAACTCCAGCAGGTATTTCTTCACAATAGATTTTACCTCCCGCAATATTCCTTTAGGATCATAGCCGAGCTCCTTTTTAGCCTTTTTGCCAACCCTGAGTACATTCTGATGACTCGCAACGCGCACCCGGAAGAACTCATCCATATTTGATGAAAATATTGCCAGAAAACGAATTCGTTCTAGCAAGGGTTGACTCTTGTCTTTTGCTTCTTGCAAAACCCTATAATTGAATGCCAACCAACTTATATCTCTCTCAATGTACATTTTTTCCATAATTACTGCTGTTTTTCAAATCTGCAGAAGCAAAATCAGAACAGTTTCATTTGTTTATCTTGCTGCAGGGAAGTATTAAAAAAAACAGGCCCCCGAATTTCAGATTCAAATGCCTTCTTTATTTCCTCCGTCAAATATAAGGTTAATTCCGGAGCGAGTAAATTGTCCGGTTGATGTATGAAGAAAAAAACTTCGTGCAAGCCCCATTCGAACCACTCCTTCAACCGACTCACCCAAGCATTAATACGCTGATAATCTGTCAGATGCAAACCATTTCCAACAAATCTGATTATGACTTTTTCCAATGTTAATTTTTGATGAAGAATATCCCTTCGCCCGGCGACATCAGTAATTACCGCTCCTTTCTTATAATACGATAATGTATCGAAAAAAGATGTGTTTCCGATTTCATCACTAAAAAATGATGGATGACGGACTTCCACAGCTAGCGGAATTGTTGAATTCCAAGCTTCAAAAAAACGTTCCAGTAAACCTATTGATTTCACACTAAATTGTGGAGGAAGCTGAATAAAGCTGGATCCGAGTTTTTCCTCCAGCATTTCAATATTTTGCAAAAATAAAGGCAAATCAGTCCCATTGACGCCTAGATCTTTGACGTGACTTATAGATTGGGGAACTTTCGGACAAAATTTAAAATCCTGTGCAGTATCATTTTTCCACTTATTAATCGATTCGATATCCGGAATCCTATAAAAAGTTGTATTGTGCTCTACAGTATTGAACTGCTGTGAATAATAGCGAAGAAAATCCTTACTTCTTGATTTTTCGGGGTAAGTTTTACCTACCCATTGCGGCATTGCATAACCTGTGGGTCCGACAAAAATTTTAGGTTTTCCTTGACGCTTAGGCAAATTACTTAGAAACTCGCTTGTTCCATCCGCTACGGCGGGTAACTTGAAGTCTACATTGCTTATATCTGCCAGTTTTCCAAAATCCATATATGATCTCGTTGAATAAGTTGATTTACTTCAAAGGTACTTGTTATTACAGTAAAATTCCTCAATTTTGCCTAAAAATCAGAAATATGAAATATCGAAGACTGTCGATAAGAGAATTGGAATCCCTGGAGCAAGAATTTATTTATTTCCTGGTTATGCAGGGAATTCCCGCGGATGATTGGCTTAAAATAAAAACTGAAGATACCGACAAAATGAACGCTATAATTGATGAATTTAGCGATCTGGTTTTTCAAACTTCAATCGAAAAGGCCGAATTTTTGCTTCATATTCAGCCAACTGAACTGCTGTTTTTTCATTGCAAAGCTGAACAGATGCAACTTTATGCCTTGACCATAGAAAATACTTCTGACGTTGATTTAATTACATTTAATGATTTTGATCAACTTTTAAATGCCCTATCCAACAGTGAAAAAGCAAAGCGATTTGAGTTGGCTAAGCCTTATCGCCCTAACCGCGATCAAACTATTTATCAGCTATTGGAAAGTGGTTGCGGCATATCTGATAAAATCAATTACGAAAAAGTACTTCGCTTTTTTATATAAAAAATAAAAGATTAAAGCGGGATTTCATTTAAGAAATCCCGCTTTTATTAACGCACGATAAACTTTTTCACAATTTGCCTATTCATGTCACTTAAAGTGAAATAGTAAATTCCACTATTTAAATCCTGAATTTGTATTTGCCGATTTATAGCAGCCAATTTTCTTACTAACCTGCCTTCAGAATTAAATATTTGAATAGTTGCTTTTTGTGTTAGCGACAATTCTGTATTCCAGTTCAGTACTTCTGAGGCTGGATTAGGGTAAATTCTCAGTTCGAGCTCATCTTGCTGATCTCGTGCTTTTGAAATATCAGGAGCGTCGAAATTCGCAGAAAATATGCCTGCCCCATGTGTTGCCAGAGCGACATATCCATCTACAGTGCGAGTGTCAATATAGGTACAAACCACATTCCCGATTGCATCCACACCTTCCTGCGACCATACTGTTCCTTTGGTGGAGGTATGTTCGACCAACGAATCGGCTGAATACAATCCAATGCTCGTCGCAGCAAAGTATTTTTTTGCTCCATTTGGATATTTCAAAATCGAAATCCAACGTATTGAGGGTGCCGAGCCGGATCCTCCGGTGTTCAATTCTAGATTACCGGCTACTTTGCGCCAGGTGTTGCCGCCGTCCAAAGTCTGATAAATACTATAAACAGAATAATTAGAATAAGTGACAATTACGTTATCAGCATTGTCAGGGTCAACTGTAATGCAATTGACAAATCGATCACCGTTAACTCCGGTAATTTTGATCTCACGATAACGTGAAGTATCCATATGTGCATTGTCCACTCTGTATATCCGACCATTTGTGGAACCGAAATACACTCGATTAGGTGTTGATTTCGCAACTGCAATTGCCGTGATTGTTCCCTTTCCAACGATAGTATCCGGAAAGGCATGCCAACCCAATGCGATGGAATCCCACTTATTTTCATATTGAATTTTATCCAGCATATTATTACGCCACAATCTCTTTCCTCCAGCCACATACATCGTGTTCTCGTCATTAGGATCCAACAAAAATTGATTAATAAATTGGTAGCCTATTCCACCAATCGGGTCTATGCGATTATATTTTTTAACATTGCCTTCGGCATCAATTTCGCATTTGGCCATCTTACCTTGTTGTATTGATAAATAATAGGCCATTTTTCCTTTGGTTATCGCACCATACGCACCATCACCATTTATGGTTTGCACCCAAGGGTTTTTAGCATCATGTTTACCGGTAAAAAAATTGCCATTATCTTGAAAACCGCCAATAATAATAGGGTCTTTAGGGATGCTGTGTTCTATGGTTAACGCGTATAATTGTGTGGTTAGGTAGCCATTATTCAATGAAGTCCAACTCACAGTTGGCGCATTACAGTCATAAGTTACGTGCATACCGCCATCACCAGCAGAATACATTTTTTTATTGTCTGCCGATGCAAAAAGTATATCGTGTTGGTCAGGATGATGATTTAAGTAAATTTCAAAGTAAGGCAGAGTAGTACCGACCTTGTAGCCACCGATCTTTGTAGTATTATTAGGAGTAGTAAAACCATCGGTAGAACGGTAGAGACTTGATCCTCCAATAAATACATTATTGGTTTGCGGTTGAACTTTTACGACCAGGTCATATCCGCCCTGACAAGAAAAACGATCGAACTCAGTGCCGGTATTTGGCAAATTGCCGGTAAGATTCGTCCAAGTCCCATTTGCACCCGCACCATCTCCCGTGATATAATTATATCGCCATAAACTTGACCAATCAATGCTGCTGATAAACTTGGTCGAATGGCCATAATTATCAGTATTGGCCAGGAAATAAACTTCATTTTCATTGTTAGGATTGATACCGATTACAATGCGATCATAGTATGGAGGAAAATCAGGAGCAATTATTTTAGTCCAGTTGATTCCGTTGGTTGAGCGCCAGATACCTTTATCCGGACCTGCACTACTTAATGTCGCATAGTAAACGCCCGTTGATGTAACAGCAATATCAGTATAATAAGAAACAGGACTTGTGTTTCTGCCTCTGACCTGTGTCCAGGTGCTGCCGCCATTTGCGCTTCTGTAAATGGCACCATAAGTTGCCATCATAACCACATCCTGCGTACTGACCGGATCGGTAATGGTTCGCCAGCCAGCTTGGTAATATTGAGATAGTGCATTTGGCAAACCCGAGCTTGTTGAAGCGACAGGGGTCCAGCTTTCTCCATTATCTACAGATTTAAACATTCCATCTCCTAAAAAATAAGCGCCACCACCACTTTGAGAGGCTCCGCTTAGCTCACCGGTTAGCGCATACCAGGTGTCCGTTTTACCAGCACGAGTGTCCTGAGCTAAACTCACTACACCTAAATTGTTGCCAATCCCTTTAGCCGCTCTCCATGATTGGCCATCATCGTCACTGATAAACAATGCACCGGAGACACTACCCGCCAAAATATGCTTGTCATTTTTTACATCAATGGCCATGGCACGTGTTCTCCCGCCAAAATTCCATGGACCCCTTGAATTCCATTTGCCTGCACCGCGAAATCCGACAGAATTTGCGATGGGCATATTGCGCGCAAATTCCATTTCTGCATGTCTAATCCCATCTGGTATTTTTCCGGTTGAAGGATCTGTAAGCTGCCGCATTTCGAATGCCTCTCGCTCTTCACCTCCTTCTTCGCCTCCACCGGGGGTTACAATGGGACCATTATAAACCCTTTCAACCTCAAAAGAGAAAAATAAAATAGAAATATAGACTATAGAAGCCAATGCCAACAACAACGGTTTTTTCATATTTTTATAATTTTGTGATACGAAGGTAAATAAATATATGTGATTAATCTTTAAATATCGTTGATAAATCAATTACAGTTTAACGCAATTAGGAAAACCACGAAAAAAAATTGCCACACCTACTTGACATTTACTAAAAACTCCCGCATCTTTGCTGCGCAATTATGATTTATCTTTAATTGCAACTTTTAACAATTCCATTTGTGGCTCTGCGTGAGTCAAAATTTTTATGGAGAAAGGTGGAGAGAACAGGCTCGTTGAAACCTTAGCAACCTACAAAATGTGTGGTGCTACATCCTGCCAAAACTTTTTGGACCAATAAAAAATCACAGCGATGACACAATTTTCAAATCAATTTCTTTCCTTTCCTGATCCGACTTCGATAAGTTCGGTCGAATTTTCAATTACTTTTTCCAGCTGCCAACCTTTGGCAGGCTGTTGTTGTTGTTGCTGTTGTTGATAGAGCGGCGACATTTTTTCTTTGGTCGTTTTCATAGCAGCGCTCGCTAAGGGAAGGTCTTTTTACATACTATTCGTTCTGTAAAGCCATCCAAAGAGAGTACAAAGCAAAGAAAAACCGAAGATACCTAATTGATATCTAAATCTAATTCCATTTATTCCCTTTAGTATACTTATTATGATGAAAACACTACGTTCACCTATTCCTTTCTTGTTAGAAAATGGCTGTGTTTTACCCCAACTCGATATCGCCTACCATACATCTGGGCAACTCAACAAAAAAGGGAACAATGTCATTTGGGTTTGTCATGCGCTGACGGCCAGTTCGGATGCCGCTGATTGGTGGTCTGGTCTGATTGGTGAAGGTAAATTGTTCGATCCGAAGCGGTATTTTATCGTTTGCGCCAATATGCTGGGTTCATGCTATGGTGCCAGCAACGCAGACAGTATCAATCCGATAAATGGAAAGCGGTACGGAGCAGATTTCCCACTGATCAGCATCAGAGACATGGTTAATTCACATCGAATTCTTCAACATCACTTGGGAATTAAAAAAATACAATTGGCAATCGGCGGCTCAATGGGAGGGCAACAAGTATTGGAATGGTCAATAATGGATCCGGACCTTATTGAGCAATCCGTTATTATTGCTGCCGGGGCTAGTCTAAATGCCTGGAGTCGGGGATGGAATGCCGCTCAGCGACTGGCATTGGAGGCTGACCCAACACTTTTTGATGATAGCATTAATGCAGGAGCAAAAGGACTGGAAGCTGCACGGGCGATGGGAATGCTTTGCTACCGAACTTATGAAGCTTACAATGAACTACAAGTCGACCACCCTGAGGCTTTGGAAAATTTCAGGATTGAGAGCTATCTTCGATATCAGGGATTAAAACTAAGCAAAAGATTCACGGCTACTGCATATTGGAGTGTGTGCAGATCTATGGATACGCACCATGTTGGCAGAGGCCGCGGCGGAGTAGAAGCAGCACTGGGAAGCATTTCCGCTGATAGTCTTGTAATCGGTATCCAATCTGATATTTTATTTCCAATAAATGAACAAATCGAAATTGCAAACTACATTCCAAACGCACAATTAGAAATTATTGACAGTCCTTATGGCCACGATGGATTTCTAATCGAGCATGAAAAATTAACCAGTATTATCGATAAATTCATGAAAAAGGAAGCATATCACGCAAAGAGGCTAACAGCAAGACTGGAAGCAGCTTAGAAAACACCCTTTATAAACCAAAATAATTTTTTTAAAATCTAACAAATGCAAAACAACATCATTTGCCCAGTTTCTTCTGAACGTATTTCAGAAAATATCGTCAGGAAAGTTGCCTTTCAAATATTGGCATTGGCGATTATTTACATTCTGCTACCAAATCCGTTTATCCCCATTTTTCTTGCTTTTGATTTTTACATCAGGTCTTTTACAACTGCTGAATTAAGTCTGACTGCAAGGATCGCAAAATGGTGGAACAACAAAACAAAACCCACTGATCCGCGTCTGACCGATCGAGCGCCGAAAAGATTTGCTGCCGGAATTGGATTTGCCTTCAGTGTCCTAATAGGAATTAGTCTTTTGGTTGGTTTTGAAAAAACATCACTAATTTTGGCCGGAATACTACTTTTCTGTGCAGGAATGGAATCATTCCTTGGTATTTGTGTGGGATGTCATTTTTATACTTTCTGGAAGTACATTGGAAATAGATCTTTTCTGACTAAAATAAGTAAAAATTGATATTCAACATTTTGCTGCTTTCATCGAATTACTTTTTCTTGCAAGAAACTAGGCACTTTCAAGAATAAAATTCGCATCCACTTTAAGAACAGCGTGAATTCGCTTGGCAAGTTCAAGATTAATTTTTCGTTTACCATTCATAATTTCAGAAATTCTATTTTCACTGACATTCAATACAATTGCTAAGTCCTTTTGTTTCATTTTGTTTTCAAACATTTTCAACTCCAGCATTTCCACTAAAGTTTTTGGTTTGAAAGGTAGCGGATATTTATCAGATTCATAGTTAGCAATCATTGCTGTTATTTGAGCAAGGTACTCATCCTCATCTTCAGATAGATTTGCAAATCCTTTTTGCAAATATGGCTCTATTTCATTTAAAGCCATTAAATATTCCTGTTCCGAGCTAATTATTTTTGTTGTATCCATTACCAATTGTTTAAAATTAATCAAATGCAGATTTTCTATATATTTAAGCAATCAACTTTATCATATTCTTTATGAGTGCCCAAAAAACGAATGTATAAAGTTCGACGTTTAAATGAATCATTACTACTATCCTATACCTATTTCCTTTTAGATTAAAAACAAACCGATCGTTCCCAACGTAATCTACTGTATTAAAAGCATTTTTCATTTCGCCAAAATTAGACCAATTAGCAAGTTTTACTTTTCGATACCAATCATCCACCGCATCTCTGACATCAGGATGCTTCTCGGCAAAAACATAAATTATTGATTTAGAAATTATTATCATAGTGAATTTCATAGCTAAGCACAAAAATATGCAACAACTTCCACTTTTCCAAATTATATTCCACATTATCAAATAAAATTAATAACCGTTTACGCCAATAGTAAAACATAACATAATGTAAAAAAATCAACGTAGTCTTAGTAGAAAAGCAACTATAATCATTATGCAGATGTTAAAACTCAGCATTTTCTGACGAAAGCTCAAGTAGATATTACTATCTTTGCGAATAAATTAATCAAATAATTATGAAATCCACACTAACACTATTATGCTGTCTTTGCCTGTTTGCTTGTGCAAGAAGAGCAGCCACACCGGGTATTCTGTTGCTCAGCCGGGATGCACAAGGCCTGTTAACACTTGAAGCAGACGGTGAAGGATACATCAAGGCGGGGGCAGAAAAAGATGTCAAACAACGCGTGCTTAAACGCATTATTTACGATGGAATTCCTCACAACGAAATTTCAGTAGTGCGTCTTCCCATGATAGACCAGACCAAACTATCTTCCAAGCAAAATGAAACCCTCGATGAACTATTGAACGGCGAAGAAATCGATCGCTTTTTTACTGATGTCAGATGGCTTACAAATCCAGTTTGGGTACCTAACGTAAAAAAAGTTCAGCGCTACCAACTCACCTTAAACTATGATCTTTTGAGAAGAACACTTGAATCAAAAGGTATTATCAGAAAATTCGGAATATAAAATTTTTAAAATGAAATATATCTTACTATTACTTTGCATCGTGCAAAGCAGTTTGCTGTTTGCGCAAAAGAAAAAGGATGCCGCTCCCGCAGGTCCAGCAACAACGGTGTCCGCAACTAGTCCGGTAAAAACAATTGAAAAACCTACGATACAACCTACCATTATGGTAATTCCTTTCACAAAGGACAAGGAAGATATTCGTAAAGTATTAGATGCTGATGTTGATCGTAGAATATCTATTACAAAAGTGAAAGAAGCTTTTGACAATCGAGGATTTTCAACAATTGATTTCGTTGCCAAATTAAAAGAAACTGAAACCCGCCAGGTCTTTACTTCTGAAAACCAGACTGATATAAAAACCCAGTTGATTGAGTTCTCGGGTGCAGATATTTATGTAGAAGTAGAAACCAACAAAACCTGGACAAGCTCTGGAAACAGCGTTCAGGTGATACTTACGGCATTTGATGCTTCTACTTCATCTTCGCTATCCAACAAAGTAGGTTTTAGCGGAAAATTTTATACAGAAGATTATGGCAAGCTGGCTTCGAAGGCCGTTGAAAATGTTGTAGAAGACTTCTTGAACGTAATGCAGACCAAATTTACAGATATCGTAGAAAACGGTCGACTGGTTGCTATTGAGTTCAGTATTGCGCCTGATAGTGACCTTAAAATGAGTACAGATATCGCCGAACAAGATCTGCCTCTTTCAGATGCACTGGAAGTATGGATGGGCGACCACGCCTTCAAAGGATATTATCATATTCAGGGCACCAGTGATTTGAAAGTCATTTACGATCAAGCCAGAATCCCATTGAAAGATGCCTCTGGCGCTTCTTATTCCACCAACAAATTTGCACTGGAAGTATTTAAGTTTTGTCGTACACTAACTCGAAAAGGCGGAACAAAAGTTAGCGCCAAAAAAGAAGTGAAGGGCGGAACCATTTTTATTACTTTATCATAAATACACAAAATGAAATATAACCTTTTATTCCTTTGCCTGATTTCCTTCTTCAGCTCGAAAGCACAGGAAACAGTAATGGCAGTTTACCCACTGAAAGATAAAAATTATCAATTGTCGGAAAGTCAACGAAACGCTATTGTTTCGAAAGTTCAAAGCTGGCTAACTGAACAAAATGTGGCATCGGCTGACTCGGAAGCTCCAATTGGATTAGTTCCCGAAATCATCATGAATGAACCGCGAACAGTGGCTGCAGGCCTTAGAAATCTAACTGCTTACGATGGCGAACTGGTATTAACCGCTCAACAAAAGGATGGTAAACAAACATTTGGAGTGTTCAGGAAAAAAATAAGTGGCTCCGGAACGAGCAACAGCCTGGCATTGAGCAATCTTGTAAGTAATATCGCCTTATCTGAACCAAAATTTGCAGATTTCATGAACTCCTTGCGTCCAAAAATCAACAAGTTTTACGCAGAAAACTGCAGCAATTTGATGTCCGAAGCTACACGTCAGATGGATGCCGGACAGATGAAATCAGCAATGAGTACCTTATTGAATATACCTGCTCAGGCACCTTGTCGTGCTGATGCCGACACCAAGCTGAAGTCAAATTATAGCCGTTATCGCGAATTTATCTGCAATCAGTCTTTGATGGCTGCTAAAGCTGCTGCTGCTGCAAAGGATTATAATGCAGCGGTACAAGCTTTAAAATACATTGACCCTGAAGCCGCCTGCGCAAAAGAAGCTAACGCCTATATATCTGATATGCAAAAACATGCAGATGCCGATTATAAAGCACAATTGGAAACTGTAAAAGAATATTTCAAAGCGATTGCAAACCAACAGAACTGGCAGATACTGCTAATGCGAGATTATATCAGATAATATGAAAAAACTAATTCTATTATTGGCAATTTGTGCCACATCATTTAGCGTTTTTGCACAAAAGGAAAAAAAGAAAATTAGTATAGGAATAATGGACTTTGCCATTCCTTCTGCATCAGAAATCAGAGATGCCGGAGGATTTTTTTCGGACCCAAATTCAGCCGCAATGCTCAAACCGCGTATTGAGTCTTTGCAGAGCATTGTGACCGAGTTCTATACCAAAGACAATCGTTTTACAGTTGTAGACAGAAGGGCGACAGAAGCGCTTTCAAAAGAACGGGAGCTGCAGAAATCTGAAGATTTTATGGATGGCTATGTGGTTAGTCAAGGGAAAAGTATCGGCGCTGAATATTTACTCCGTGGCAATTACGAAATAAGAACGTCTCGTTTGGTTTTGACCCTTTATTCCATGGAAGAAGCTAAAATGATTGCGAAGGAAAGTGATGTACTAAAAAATGGGTTCTTTGGAACCAAAGACCTTGTCGGACCTACCGAGGATATTGTTCGTCGATTAAATAATACTGCTTTCCCGCTGCTTATTAAGGTAGTGGAAATCAAAGAACAAAGTAAAAGTAAAGTAAAATCGGTCTTGATAGCAGGCGGAATAAATAGAGGCCTGAAATCCTATATGTTATTAGACATAAAAGTAAAACAAGAGATTGAAGTAGAGGGTGAAAAACAGGTATATTATAAGACCATTGGTATTGCTGAAGTAGACAAAGTTGAAGACCTGAACTTCGCAATCGTCAAAGTGAATGAGGGCGGCGAAGAGGTAAAAAAATGCCTCGATGCCGGCACCAAATTGTATTGCACTTTTCAAAATAAATAATAAAACAACTATGAAATCAACTTCATTATTAACGCTTTTAGTCGGTATTTTAATCTCATGGACTTCAATAGAATTGCAGGCTCAAGTTGAAACATATATTGTCAGAAATGAAAACCTTGATCTAAAATATCGCTTTCCTGAAGAAGAGGTGATGGTCCGAAAAGCAATTAGTTCTCTCAATCAATCCCGAAGAATTGAAGTGATTGGCGATGCCGACAATTCAAAAGTAGCGACTCACCTGATTGAAGTTGAACCAAGTATGTACGCAACGATGGGTGAATTGTCTGTTAAATTTATTGATAGTACTCAAATCTTAAAAGCCAGCATTAGCCACAATTGTAATGGCAGAGTAGCCATGATCGCCACTCAAATTGAAAACAGCACTTTGGCAGGAACTTTTAAATTTAATGCTTATGGTAACGCTACTTACGAAGCAACTTTCAAGTACGCTGATATTGGCTGGGCAAAAGGAATGAAATATACCGATGAAAAAATTAAAAATGCTTTACATGAACGCCTGAGATCAAAAATGAGCAAAAATATAAGCGAAATTGAGGCTCAGTCAAAAGCAAGAATGCTCGAAAATTTTAGAGGAGAACCAGCATTAAATTTGTTTCCATATCGGCTGAAAGTCCTCGAAATTGCTGAAACCGACAAAGATGAAGCCGAAAAATTGATCATTTCCGGTGGCACAAATGCTGATTTGTTTAAGAGAGAGAGACTGACAGTATACACCGTTATCGAAAAAACCAGAGGTAAGAAAAAATTTGAGCAATTCGAAAGTCTGGGTAGAATTAAATTTGAAAACGATGATGCTAAAGGAGGATTTTGCGATGTATTAAAAGGCAAAAAAGAAATACTTGCAGCATTTAAAGCCGGAAAAATAATTTATGCCAGCCCGATGACGCCATATACGAAATCAGATGAATCAGGTAATTTGAAAATGGCGATTATGATTCAGTACCCACCCAACACTTCTGAAAAAGCGAAAGCTGCTTTTTATCGCACGGTTCGAATCAATGTTAGTGGAAGGAAAGGCATTACCATTTTGGAAAGGGAAAAATTTGCCAAAATCATCGCAGAAAAAGAATTGTCAAAACAAGACAAATTTATCGACAATGGGGTTATTGACCAAATGAAATCATTAGGTGCAGATATTATTCTTGACATTCGAATCAAAAACAAATCGGATATGTACAATTCAGATGTAACTACCTACGACATGAACTTAACTGATGTACAAACAGGAACGGTACAAGGAACTAAGTCTGATCGTTTTACTACTTATGGCTATGATAGTAATAATCCCAATTTAGTTAATGAAAATGGAATTAGTCGAATAGTAATGAATGGCTATGTCCCCGCTTCTACTATAATCAAAGAGAATCTACCTCCGTTAGTTACAATTGTTGAAATTACAGAAGAAGGGCGCAAACAAACTGCTGAAGAGGTAATGGTCATGGGTGACATGGAATACGGTGCTTATACCAGACTGGATGTTTACAAACGCAGAATGATAGAAGTTGACGGTGAAATGCTGCCTAGATTTGAAAAAATAGGCGAGATCTCCGAACGTACAGAAGAAGGCGATGGATTAGTTAACTGCAAAGTAAAAGAAGGTGAAAAGGAAATCTTTTCAGCAATCAAAGCAGGCGAAATTTTATTTTGTTCTGAACGCTTTGGCTTCTTTGAAAAAATGTCCAGCAATTCCTTCAAAGCTTTGGAAAAAGCGTATGGGATGTAGGTAATTAATTACGAATTACGAATTACGAATTACGAATTACGAATTACGAATTACGAATTACGAACTTGTCTGTCTTTGGAAGATTACCATTTTCGATAACTTCGATTGCGTGCGAAATGATATTATTAAAAAGCACTTGAATTTGCATGAGGGCACTGAAAAAGTTAGTGATTTTAAAAGACAATTGTAAAGCGGTTAAGTA
>JBMOJB010000101.1:0-13235 GCA_049316985.1 Saprospiraceae bacterium
TGCGCTGCGCGCGTTTGGTGCGCTGCGCGCGTTTGGTGGCTTCGCCGTTTGGGGCGCTGCGCGCGTTGGAATAGTCGCTTTGCAGGAAGAGTTGGAGTGGAAAAGTTTGAAAACATAAATCCTGCTTCCGAATACGCATCAGAAGCAGGATTTAATACTTAATTCTTAATTCTTAATTCTTGATTTAAATTTTCAATTTTCAATTTTCAATTTTCAATTTTCAATTTTCAATTTTCAATTCCCTTTGCACTACCACCATCTTTTTAATTGGATGGTTCTGGTAGTTCCGTTAGAAAGCGTCAATAGGCCTTCGCTGTCGCAGTCGCCGTTTCCGTAATCCAATGAGCGGGAAGCACCATCTTTGCTGATGTTAATTGTACCGCTTACGATATATGGGCATGTTCCATTTTTGACCAAAGCTTTGCCAATTGTGGCGGTATACTCCTTTCCGTTTCTATTCACACCGGTTCTTGTTCCGCTAATTTCGTAGACATCATCGGTTTTGTTCAGTTTGGTTGCGCCTCCGGCGGTTTGAACGATAAATTCGGTTGATTCAAAAGTGACGGTTTTCCCATTCGGAAAGGTAAGTTTACCACCTACTACTTTTCTAGACAACGACTTGTTGTTGTTTGCATCAGTACCCAGATTGGTCCAAGTCCTTATTCCCTCTACCTTTATATCATCCACGAAAAAATTGGATGGATTTACGACTACGATTGCGCCGTTGGTTTTAGGATCTGCACTCACGTTGACAATGAGCGTTCCCTTGCGTACATGCCCATTTTTACCTTCGCATCCTGCACCGAAGTCAAGCGTGATTGTTTGTGGATATGTGCCTTGTGGAGCGGAAAAAGTTTTTACAACACAAGCACCTCCGCGGAAACCAATCTCATCAGCGACGATCTCGTCTTCGTCATTTTCCATGATGGTCTGAACTGTACTTAGATCCTGACCGGTAACAAGGTTGTCGATTGCATCCTGGAGGGTTTCCTTATTACATGCGCTAAAAAAGAGCATTGCGAAGGTCGAAACGAGAAAAACAAAAATTCCAATTATCCTTTTCATAATAGACATATTTAAATGATTTAGAAATAAATTTTAACGTTGATGTATGATTTACTTCATGTATTTTGCAATTTTATAAATGATTGAATGTCTTTAAGACTGGAAGCAAACAAAAAGGTTTAAAGCAAAATGAAAAAAAAAATTGGAAACCAGAAATGCTGAAACTTTGAGGAATAAACAAAGCATTGCAGAAAAATATTGTAATTTAGCACTCTAAAATGTAGAAAATTCTAAAACCATGCAAATAAGAGATTTTGTGCTGCTTTTTTCCTTTATTATCCTTTGCACAGCCGGAATGAATGCGCAGGACGAAGCTTCAGTTGGCGGAATGCAATGGGGCGTTAAACTTGGACCCTCGATGGGGCTGAAAGGAGGTCAAAGTCCACTTTTCCGCTACCATGGAGTAGCATTTATCGAAGGCGGTGGAAATGAGAACAGTGCATTGTTTATGTCGCTTGGTTATCATGCTAGAGGAATTGCCCCGCGCTACACCAACTTGTTTCAGCAACCGACAATTCGGACTTTTTCAGTACCATCTGTGTTTCACAATATCTCATTGTCATTGGGTATGAAGAAAAAGTACGAATTCAAAGAAAACCTGAAGTATTATTACATGTTTGCCATGCGAGGAGAATACACTGCTAAAACAAATCTACCCTATCTTGACATACAAAATCCGCAACAACAAGGATTGATCAACAATACGATGTTTTCGAATTATGTGCGACGTTTCAATTGGGGGATGGACATTGGAGGAGGAATTGAGCGCCCAATTACGGAGCTCATTACCGGTTTTGTTGAATTTACCTTATCTCCTGACTTTTCATTTCAATATCGATTTGCGAATCTGGGTGTATCGCAAAATCCGACCGGCACTACCAATTCAGTTTTCACAAGTGGCTTTAAAAATCTATCAATGGAGTTAAGTGTAGGTGTTAGATTTTGGCACAAGGTCATTTATGAGTAGACATTAAACGCCCTTAGTAGGGATTTGCAGCAAAAATTATGAATATTTCCGAATACGCCGTCAAAAAATACCAGTTTACGCTCATCGTTTTTGTTGCATTATTTGCATTGGGCATATATTCTTTGTTGAATATGCCTAAGAACGAAGATCCTACATTCGAAGCCCCTTCCTTTATTGTAACCATAGTCTATCCCGGCACCAGCGCTGCCGATATGGAAAAACTAGTTGTAAATCCCATCGAAGGCAAGGTAAATCAGTTTGAAAATCTGGGAAGGGTATTTTCGACAATGGCCGATGGCGTTGCCATTGTGATTGTTGAATTCAAATTCGGTGTCAATCCTGCTGAAAAATACCAGGAAGTGGTTCGCGAAATCAACGGACTTCGCAGTGAACTTCCACCCGATCTTTACGCACTCGATATTCGCAAAGTAACTGCTTCAGATGTCAATATATACCAGTATGCAATCGTCAGCGAGAATGCTTCTTACGAAAATATGTCTGCTCAAGCCAATCTCTTGAAAGACGATTTAAAGAAGATCAAACAAGTTAAAGAAATCAAACTTTGGGCCTATTCGAAACAACAAGTAAAAATCAATTTAGATATTGCCAAACTAGCGTACTATAAAATTCCCGCTACTCGAGTAATCGGTGCTATACAAAGTGAGAATGTCAATATTCCAGCCGGAAGCATCAATATTAATTCTAAAAAATTCAATGTCAAAACAGACGGTGATTACAAATCACTGGATGAAGTAAGAAACACCGTAATTGGTTCCAGTGGCAGCAAAATTATTTATTTAAAAGATGTTGCAGAAATCGGATTCAACTATGAAGATGAAACGCACATCGGGCGATTCAACGGCCATAAGGCGATGTTTCTATCCATTTCCCAAAAAGACAACCAGAATATTTTCGATACCAATAGTGAAGTTGAAAAGTGTATAAGTGCATTCCGGGAAAAATTACCTAAGAACATATTACTTGAAAAAGTATTTGACCAAGGTGAATCTGTTAAGACGAGGCTGTTCCGCTTTGCAAAAGATTTTGGCATTGCGATCGCACTCGTTTTACTCACGCTATTGCCACTGGGATTCAGGGCATCCATCGTAGTGATGATTTCCATTCCGTTATCCCTGGCTATGGGATTGACCATGCTCAATTATCTCGGATATTCACTCAATCAACTCAGCATCGTCGGCATGATTATCTCGTTGGGTATTCTGGTGGATGACAGTATAGTGGTAGTCGAAAACATTGAACGATACCTTCGGAATGGTTTCTCTAAGCGGAAAGCTTCGATTGCTGCAACCAAACAGATTACGCTAGCAGTTGTTGGTTGTACTGCAACGTTGATTGTAGCATTTATGCCATTGATTTTTTTGCCGGAAGCTTCTGGTGCATTTATCAGAAGTTTACCCATGGCGGTAGTAACAACCATTCTGGCCTCGATGTTAATTTCCTTGACAATTGTGCCTTTTTTGTCGAGTAGAATATTAAGTAAGCACGAAAATCCGGACGGAAATATTTTTCTTCAATTGCTTAAAAAAGGTATCAGCGGTTCGTATTCAAAATTGCTGGAAAAAGCTTTGCAATTTCCAAAGTCAACCTTAGTTATTGCCTTGGCTATTTTTCTTGAATCCTTTTGGTTAAGCAAAGGAATGGGCTTCAGTTTGTTCCCTCTATCAGAAAAGCCAATGTTTTTAGTAGATATCAACATGTCGGAGGGCACGAATCTTCAGGAAACCAATCGAATTACCGCTGAAATTGAAGAAATTGTCAAAAAAACACCCGAGATGAAGAGCTTCACCACTAATGTCGGAAAAGGAAATCCACAGATTTATTATAATGTTCTGCAACACGTCGAAGCTAGTAATTTTGCGCAGATATTTGTACAATTGAAACCTGAGACACATCAAAAAGAAAAAATACGACTCATAAATTCGCTTCGCCAACAATTAAGTAAATACCCGAATGCGGAAATATTAGTAAAAGATTTTGAGCAGGGACCTCCGGTGGAAGCTCCGTTGGTTTACCGAATTTTTGGGGAAAATCTGGATACCTTGAGAAAACTAGCCTTCGATGTCGAAAAAATAGTCAGTGAAACAGAAGGCACCATCTATACCAGTAATCCGCTGCGTACCTTGCCTACTGACCTGCGCGTAGTTATTAATAAAGACAAAGCCGGAATGCTTGGTATACCGACTTCGGATATAGACAAGACTGTTCGTTTGGGTATTGCCGGTATCAATATTGGAAAGTACAGAGAAGAAGACGGGGATGAGTTCAATATCAATATAAGTGTTCCTTCTGAGCAAGCGACAAAGGGATTGGAAGTATTGAACAAGCTTTATGTTAATAATCTCACCGGCTTATCGATACCATTAAGACAGGTCGCAGATATTCAGATGGTGACTTCTACCAATCAAATCAAGCATTTTAAATTCGATCGTTACGCTTCCATTTCAGCATTTGCGAAGACCGGTTTTTTGACCGAAGCAGTCAATAATAGCATCGAACAAAAACTTCAACAATATCCATTCCCTAAAAACTACTCCTACCAGGCTTTTGGAGAAAAGGAAAGCAAGCAGCGAAGCTTCAACGGGATAGGAATTATAATTTTGATTACCGTCTTTGCTTTCATTAGTATTTTGATACTTGAATTTGGCACGTTTAAAAGTACACTGATTGTACTTTCAGTTATTCCGCTGGGCATTATCGGGGCAGTCTTCATGCTTTGGCTTTGGAATCTTCCCTTTTCCTTTACTGCTGTAATTGGCTTTATAGCTTTGGCAGGTATTGAAGTCAAGAACTCAATTTTATTGGTTGACTTTACGAATCAGTTGCGCGAAGAGGGAAAAGGACTGGATGAAGCCGTATTAGAAGCAGGAGAGATTCGGTTTGTGCCGATTGTATTGACTACTTTGACCGCAATCGGTGGCTTGATTCCGTTAGTGGTCGAATTCAATCCACTCTATTCACCTTTGGCGCTTGTATTGATTGGCGGTCTTATTTCTTCTACATTGTTTTCGAGGTTGGTGACGCCCGTGATGTATAAGTTGTTGCCACCGGAAATTAATTGAAAATTGAAAATTGAAAATTGAAAATCAACAATGATCAATTTCTAAAGTTTCGAAGTATAATGTAAAATCATTTACAAAAGAAATATGGAAAGTCCATTCGAACATATGCTGCTCAATTCGCATAAACCTCAGATGCTTTCGTACATTTCTGAGCATCCGGATAGTTTTGAAGAAGCGATCCGCCTGGCTATTTCTAATCACCAACCCTACTCCTGGCGCGCATCATGGCTCCTATGGAGTTGCATGAAAAAAAATGACAAACGTGTCCAGCAATATGTGCCTGATATCATCCGGACTTTAGCCATCTGTAGAAAAAATCAAAAACGCGAACTTCTAAAGATTCTCTATGAAATGGAAATCAGCGAGGATCTCGAAGGTACTCTTTTTGATCTTTGCATAGATATTTGGATTCAAACTGACAGTCAGCCTTCGGTCAGATTTAATGCTTTCAGAATGTTGAGTATGATTGCGAAAAGACATCCTGAACTTACGGAAGAATTACGTGCATTGTCGGAAGATCATTACTTGCAATCCTTATCGGCAGGAGTGAAACGTTCGTTAAAGAAAATGTTTAATAATGATCAATGATAAATAAATTGTTAGTTTGTCGCTTAATAGTCGGTTGTTGTCGATATTCTTTAGTTTTAAGTCATTGAGGTCAAAAATAATCAGTTAATTCATCGATATTGCATATTATTTTCAATCACAATTAAAAATCAAATCATGACAAAGGAAGAGTTTTTAAAATCCAGAAACTTTAAAATCTTAGCTCCGGTGGTGTTCGCTGCTTTAGTAATTACGCTTTGGAGAGATGGATATCAGTTTGGACAGTGGTTGTATGCAGTATTGCACCGATAGTTCGATCAATTTTTAAGTACTAATACTGCTCGCACCAGCTAAACTTAGCCTGAACAATATTTTCTTTTTCCTTTTTGATATATTCCAGCAAAGCACTTGATATTGGGCTATGCTTCTTGCCCTTAAGCCATATCAAACTCCAGGTTGTTTTTATTGGAAGACCTTCGACCGGGATAATATGAAGTTCTTCATTTTGCAGTTCATTTTTAATACCAATTAAGGGCATAATCGAATATCCTAATCCGGCCAGTACAGCTTGTTTAACCGCTTCGTTGGATGTCAGTTCCATTTTCTTTACGATTGAAATACTGTTCTGTTTAATATAATGCTCCATAGTCTGCCTGGTTCCTGAGCCTTTTTCTCTCAAGATCAAAGGCAAATCCCGGAATACCCGTTCCACAGAGTTTTCTATTTCGTATTTGACGCATTTGGAACCTACCAAAAACAATTTATTTTGCAGTAAGTCCAATTGTTCGATGTTCAATGCTGTAGGTAAGATTGATACCAATGCAAAATCAACTTCATTGTTATCCAGACTGGCCACTACCGAATTTTTGTTGGTAACATCCATCAACAATTCTACCCCCTTATGCTCATTCAGGAAGTCTGTCAAAAAAAAAGGCATAATGTACTGTCCGGTGGACACTATGGAAAGTTTTAATTTTCCAGACAATTGCCCGCGGTATGCCAAGGTTTTGTAATTGATGGCATGCACCTGATTGATAATATTTTCAGCGGCTTCGGCAATTTCATATCCAAAATCTGTGATGTAAATCTTCCTGCCCAGCACTTCTGTCAAAGGAATGTCAAACTGATCTTGAAAATTCCTGAGTTGTATCGACACCGCAGGTTGGGTTAGGTGCAATTCTTCAGCAGCTTTGGTTACACTTTGGGTTTTTACAACCTTTAGAAAGATCTGCAGTTGATTCAAGGTATAATTCATAAAAATAATTTATGGATAACATTGCAAAGATAAATAAAAATAACTAAAACGGAAGCATCACCTTTGCACCATCAAAATTTAAATATTAATAAGATGACTAAAATTACAGTTGCAAAAGGTGATGGCATCGGTCCGGAAATAATGGATGCCACATTGGAAATTATTCTGGCAGCAGGAGCCCGAATTGAAATCGAAGAAATCGAAGTGGGTGAGAAAGTTTACCTCGCCGGAAATACTTCCGGTATCGCTTCAGAATCCTGGGACACCATCAGGAGAAACAAAATTTTTCTGAAAGCTCCTATTACCACACCACAAGGTGGTGGCTACAAAAGCCTGAATGTAATCACCCGAAAATTTCTCGGTTTATACTCGAATGTCAGGCCTTGTATGAGTCTGCATCCTTTCGTGAGTACCAAACATCCCATCATGGATGTTATCATTGTGCGTGAAAATGAAGAGGATTTGTATGCCGGAATTGAACATCAGCAAACTGATGAAGTGGTTCAATGTCTGAAATTGATCAGCAGACCGGGCTGTGAAAAAATCGTGCGTTATGCTTTTGAATACGCCAAACAACAAAACAGGAAAAAAGTAACCTGTTTCACAAAGGATAATATTATGAAGCAAAGTGATGGTTTATTCCACCAGGTTTTTGACGAAATCGCAAAAGAATATCCTGAAATAGAAAATGAGCACTGGATTATTGATATCGGAGCAGCCAAACTGGCTGATACTCTTGAAGCTTTTGATGTATTGGTAATGCCTAATCTATACGGTGATGTGTTGAGTGATGTGGCTGCACAAATCGCAGGCTCGGTCGGATTGGCAGGTTCGGCTAATATAGGTGAAGAATGTGCAATGTTTGAAGCAATTCACGGTTCGGCACCTCGACGTGCAGGACAGAATATGGCGAATCCTTCCGGATTATTGCAAGGAGCAATCATGATGCTCAATCATATTGGACAAACTGATATAGCCGAAAAAGTACAAAATGCATGGTTGAAGACTATTGAAGACGGTGTACATACTTATGATATCTACAAAGAAGGGACCAGCAAGCAAAAAGTAGGCACAAGCGAATTTGCTAAAGCAGTAATTGCAAATATCGGCAATCTACCTTCAATTCTCAAACCGGTGAAATATTCCAATAACGCTGCCCTCAACCTTCCAAAATATATTCGTAAGCCGTCGGCAAACAAAGAATTGGTCGGTGTTGACATATTTGTGCATTGGAACGGAACAAGCCCCGATGAATTGGCAGCAAAAGTAAAATCAATTGAATTAAGCAACGCAAAGCTTTCAATGATTACCAACAGGGGTATTAAAGTTTGGCCTGATGGATTTAGGGAAACATTCTGTACGGATCACTGGAGATGTAGATTTAAGCCGACGGAAGGTGCTTCAATCAGCAAATCGGACATTATTGAATTGCTTAAGCAGGCAAGCATGCAAAATATCGATGCGGTTAAAACTGAGAATCTATACACTTTTGACGGAAAAGCAGGCTATTCATTAGGTCAGGGTCAATAAATAATATAAGCGAAAAAGTTAGATCAGGGATTTTCAACAGATAAATGCCAACCTTCCAAAAGGTTTGTCTGTCGAAAACCCTGATTTTTTTTGCAATTTTCTAAAAATTATAGTAGATTAGTATCTCGAATCATAATTTATCTGCTTGTAGATATTGTTTTCATATTAAAACCGTTCAAATAAACACGGGCTAATATAAAAAATTGTATCAATTTAATAGGTATTTTTGAATATTCACATAATTCTTATGAGGTAACTATGAATGATAAAACGCAAATTTCCCTATCTAAAACACAATTGATTTACGCAATTTCTATAGTTGTTTTATTATCTGCTTCTTGCCATAAAGAACCCATCAAAACCCCGGATCCTATTCCTAAGTGGGAGAACACATTTACACCTTATCTGGAAAATAATAATCAGCGAGATACCGTGTATGATGATGAGAATATAACTTTTAGTACCAACAATACTCCTTCAGACAGGTATATATGGTCTTGGGGAGATGGTAGTAAAAGCGATACTACACAAACGATCTATGCAGTACATCAATTCAAAAAACTGGGATTAAACATCATTAAGTTGCGAGTGGATCGTGGATTCACTTACGGCGAAAAATCAGATAGTGTATGGGTCAAACACCGTTATGTACCATTTTGCCAATTCAGGATAGATAGTGATGACTCTTTATATGTCGAGCATGAATCCCACTTCGTAGCCAATATTAGTTCCATAAACTGTCAGAGTACCTGTGGCTTCACTTACTTATGGGATTTTGGAGATGGAGAAAAAGGTAACGGTTACCATACCAAACATAGCTATGCTCAATCCGGCAGCTATCTGGTCTCTGCGCTTATTTCGAGATGCAGTGGACCTGATACAATCATCCAAAAACAAATAGTAGTAAGCGGCAGTAATCAAGTAATCAAATACAAATGTCTCTGTGTTCCTTCATCAGGCGTTAATCCCTTTTCTGATAATATTGAAGTACAGAACCTTCCTTATAATCCGATAAAAGTAAATGGGCAGGTTTTGCGCAGAAGTGGAAAGGGCAATCGCTATCTCGGCGACTTCAATTGCAATCCCAATCGCTGTGACACTTATTTACTGGATGTATTTGATAATCTCGACAGCATACAAATGAAAGTTAGCATTCCGTATGTCGAATATACCTGCAGGGGCCGTCGATTTTAAAATGCAACTTTTAGCAGTTAAGTGAAGGCGTGCAAATTTACCTTTTCAACTTTTCAAACCTGCTTTAAAGTGCTTGTCTGAAATTCCACGTGATTAAAGCCTCTGACTATCAGCCAAAAACTTAGAAATATTTCAAACAATCCACCGGGAATATCCAGCAGAACATCAATATTAACACCAAAAAGTGCAAAAAAAGCACCGGAAACAAAAATTACATATCCGATCAATCCCCAAATTGACAACCATTGCGGAACAAGTTTGTACATGTAAAGCAAATAACAAAACAAGAATCCACCTAAGCCCCAGATGACCATTGCAATTTGGTAGGCGTAAAAATTTCCCTTCTTGCAAACTAAACTAAACAATTCAAAAGAACTGACATCAGTTGGCAAGGCCTTGACAAATTCTTCACTTAAAGGCACCAGTAACAACAAGAATATAGCGCCTACTACCAGTAAAACAGTTGATGCTATTGCGGAACTTAGATATCCATAGGCAAGGCTGGCATTGTAGGATTTAAAGATTGGCGTCATAATTATTCCCAACACGATATTGACCGGTGCAAATACAGCCATCATTACAGCTACCTGAAAAATAACCTGATTTTTATGGTTAAAAATCTCAGCCAGATCAACTGAAGGATTTAGGAAAGAGTTAAAAAGGCCGAAACCGAATCCGTAGGAAATATAGCCGATTAGAAAAGCAATTCCGAAAGTTCTGGCAGCAGTTTTTTGTGCAATCATCATTAGTTAATTTTAAGTTGATAAAAAATTTGATGCTGCAAAATTACTGCTGTGTTTTTCTGAACTCATTGACTTGGGTTAAGAAATCAGTTTACGCTATATTTTCGAAGTAACTTCGCACTATAAACAAACAGCTACCGGGAACTTGTTTGAATCAATTATTTTCAATTGGCCCTAATTAAATTGATAAAAATTTAATGGAACTTACTAAAATAGTAAAAATATTATTCTTTATTGCTTAATTTTGACAAGTGATTTAACTGACCAACTCATTTTTTTCAAAACAACGCGAAAATGAAAATATTAAACAATTTTTTGGTAGTGTGTTCCTTTTGTATGATTTTCAATCTGAATGATATAATAGCTCAAACCCCTACCAAGGAGTTCAATTTTGACAGTTTGGTAAACGAAAACAAACGTTACTTCAAGCCAGATATCACCAAACTGAAAATACTAAATTCACTTGCAAAGGGATACGAAAGTGTAGACCCTGCCAAAGGCATAGAAATCGGCGGACAGGCCATCACGCTGGCGCAAAAGTTCACTGATAAATCGGGGCAATTGCTACTTGCCGAAGCTTATCATAACAAAGGGTTAAATCATCGTGCTAAGAGCGATTACGCACTTGCCAAAGAACTGTACGAAAAAGCTTTAAGCATCAACCAAAACTTGAATAACATTTATGGTATCGGCTATAACACCTTATTTCTGGGGCAAATTTACCGGCTAGAAGGTGCTTCCAAAAAAGCGCAGGAATTATTTCATAAATCGCTAGCACTTTTTGAAAGTATATCCGATCAGGCTGGGATAGCAAAATGTTATCATGAACTAGGAAATATATTCATAGGCTTTTCAGACAACACTAAGGCTTTGGAATACTATAAAAAATCCCTTGTAATTAACGAAAAAATTGGAAAAAAAGCAAGCATGGCTTCCAATTTAGCCAATATTGGCAGTGTCTATTATTACCTTTCGGATTATTCCCAGGCTCTAGAGAACTACAAAAAAGCTCTATCCGTCAACGAAAAGCTGGGAAACAAATCAGGGATAAGTCTAAACTTAGGCAATATTGCACTTGCATATACAGAACTTAATAATTACCCTATAGCATTGGAATACTATCAAAAATCATTAAGAATCAATGAGCAAATGGGAGACAAATCTGGCACAGCACTCAGTTTAAGTAATATGGGGAATGTGTACAAAAACCTTTTAGATTATCCCAAGGCTTTGGAAAATTACCAAAAATCATTAACCATCAATGAGCAATTGGGCAATAAATTTGGCATTGCGCTTAGCATGAGCAGTATAGGAATTCTTTACGAAGAGCTTTCAGAATATTCAAAGGCTTTGGAATACCATCAAAAATCGCAGGCTATTAATTAAGAACGGCATTGGTCTTGCCACAGTGCACATAGGATTGATATACTTATACCAATCTGATTATCTCAAGGCCAATGAATACTGCCAAAAAGCATTGGCTATTTTTGATCAAATTGGAAGTAAAAAAGGAACTGCAGGTGCCATTGGCATAATTGGCAATATTTATCGAGATGCACCGGATTCGGTGTTGGTAAAAATGGGAATCGATCCATCTCGGCGCTACGAAAAAGCCTTGAATCAATACCTCAAACAATTTGAAATATCTCAGGAAAATGGGTCTCTGGGAACGCAAAAAGAAGCATGGAAAAATTTAAGCATTACCTACGAAAAGCAAGGTGATTTTCCCAAAGCCTACGATGCATACAAAAAATATATTGTACTGCACGATAGCATAGAAAGTGGTGAAGTTAAAAATAAAATTGAAAGCAAAACCATGCAATATGACTTCGACAAAAAAGAATCCGAATTCCGATTTCAACAGCAATTGAGCAGTGAAAAATTATTGAGAAGCAATCAGGAAGCAACCCTCAGCAAACAACAGCTGCTATTGAGCAACAAAGAAAAAGACCTGCAACACCTTGCGTTTCTGAAAGAAAAAGCAGAAAAACAAGAGAAAGAACAACAACTTGCCTTATCTGAAAATGAAAAACTGCTGCAAACCGCCGAACTGCAAAATCTCAGTAAGGAAAAAGCTTTGCAGCAAAGTGCTTTGGAATTGTCACAGGCAGAGGTAAAAAGCAAAAACCTACAGCGAAATGGATTTATTGCAGGCAGCATGTTACTCTTTCTATTGGCAGGCGCCATCTTTATTGGTTTGAGAAAAACCGCCAAAGAGAAAAAGAAATCGGAAGATCTATTGTTGAATATACTACCTGCTGAAATTGCGGAAGACCTGAAACAAAAGGGCTTCTCAGATGCCAAACTATACAACCATGTATCGGTCCTATTCACCGATTTTGTCAACTTTACCGGTATCAGCGAGCAGCTTACGCCCAAGGAACTGGTCCAGGAAATCCACAGGAATTTTACAGCCTTTGATACCATCATGGAAAAACATGGGGTAGAAAAAATAAAGACTATCGGCGATGCGTATCTGGCAGTTTGTGGGCTTCCGCATGAAGTGCCTGACCATGCACATCGCATTACAAAAGCAGCTTTAGAAATACAACAGTTTATCTCCAACAGCAATGGTAAATTCCAGATCAGAATAGGTATTCATTCCGGTCCTGTGGTAGCAGGAATCGTTGGGGTTAAAAAATTTGCTTACGATATTTGGGGCGATACTGTGAACACTGCCAATCGCATGGAAAGCAATAGTGAGGCCGGCAAGGTAAATATTAGCGGAAGCACCTTTGAACTGCTGAAAAGAGAATTCAATTGTGTGCATCGGGGCAAAATAGAAGTAAAAGGCAAAGGGGAAGTTGATATGTATTTTGTGGAAGGAAAAGCATGATTCATTTCTAAAATGAATA
>JBMOJB010000102.1:0-13205 GCA_049316985.1 Saprospiraceae bacterium
CAGCTTTAGGTGCCTTTGGTGCCTTTGGCTCAACTGCTTTGTCAGCTTTAGGTGCCTTTGGTGCTTTTGGTGCCTTTGGCTCAGTTGCTTTTTCTGTTTTTGCTTTTGGTGCTTTGGGTTCAGTTTGTGCTTGTACGTTGAAAGACACAAAAATGAATGCAATTAGGGTAAATAATGCGATGTTTTTGATTGATTTCATTCTAATGTAAATGTTAAATTATTATTTATGGTTTGGCTGAAAATAATATTCGTCAGCAATTCAATAAGTAACGAAATACTAAACAAATAAGTATTTTCTTAAGAAAAATTAAGCAATACTATTTAATTTCCTTCAAGCGTTTTCCAAAGCAAATCCTTTAGTTCCTGAATACCTTGTTCGGCAATAGCTGAAATAAAAATGTGCGGAATTCCTTTGGGTAATTCCGGCTCAATAAGTTGCTCTTGAATATCGTCGTCGATCAAATCACATTTTGTAATCGCTATAATTCTTGGCTTATCCAGCAATTCTGGATTAAACATCTCAAGCTCTTTTAACAGAATTTTGTATTCCTTTAGAATGTCATCTGCATTACTCGGTATCATGAATAATAATACCGCATTCCGTTCTATATGTCGCAAAAAGCGATGCCCTAGTCCTTTTCCCTCATGAGCATTCTCGATAATGCCGGGAATATCCGCCATAATAAATGATCGATGTCCGCGATAGCTTACAATGCCTAGATTCGGCACTAACGTAGTAAACGGGTAGTCGGCAATCTGCGGTTTTGCCGCTGACATCACTGATAACAATGTTGATTTTCCGGCATTTGGAAAGCCAACCAAACCGACATCAGCCAAAACTTTTAATTCGAGATTAACCCAACCTTCACGACCCATTTCTCCGGGCTGAGCATAAAATGGTATCTGATTGGTCGGTGATACAAAATGCTGATTACCTCTGCCTCCTCGCCCTCCGGCAAATAAAACTCTGGTTTCACCATGTTCTGTAATTTCACAAAGACGGTCGCCGGTATCTTCATCAACGATGATGGTTCCCAAAGGAACATCAATCACAACATCTTCTCCATCTGCACCTGTACAATTCTTACCACTCCCGTTCACACCATCTTTTGCATGCAAGTGTTTGCGATATCTAAGATGGAGTAGGGTCCACATATTTTCGTTTCCTCTAACAGTTACGGAGCCACCTTTTCCGCCATCACCGCCATCAGGTCCTCCCATAGCAGTCATACCATCACGATAAAAGTGAGAAGCGCCTGCACCACCTTTACCTGATCTGCAAAAAACCCGGATGTAGTCAATAAAATTTTGTTCTGCCAAAGTCTAAAGTATTGTTTATTTGATTTATTTGGTAAGTGCTGCAAAAATAAGAAAAAATAAGCGCATTTATGCTATTAAACCATAATTATGTTACAACTTATAAAATAAGATGCTTCCTTTACCACAAAAACAACGACGGAAATTTTATTGAAATCCACCTAAATAAACCACAATTAGTATATCCGAATCTAAAAATAATCCGTAGTATTATGGAAAGGAAGAAATAGCGCAATTTTTATATTTAATTAATTTGCATTTTTTTATTCTTTAATTACATTTGTCTTTAAAATAAAATACTAATTATGGGAATACAAACTGCGGGAGTTTTGGAAGGTGAAGAATTACAAAATTTTGTAACTCACCTACTAAAAGATGTGAAAGCATTGGAGTACATGCTGGAAAACAATATGTTTGAGACTGACACCATGCGTATTGGTGCTGAACAGGAAATGTGCTTGATCGACAACAGAACCTATAGGCCTGCTTCTATCAACATGGCAGTACTTGAAAAAATGAAGGAGTACCCTTGGTGTGTAACTGAGTTGGCACGATTCAACCTCGAAACCAACCTCACGCCTCAGGTATTTACAGGTAAAGCCTTGAGCCTGATGGAACAAGAAAATACCAGAAATCTGGAAATTATTCAGGAGAATCTAAATGAGTTTGACGCGAGAATCATCTTGACAGGAATTTTACCAACTCTCAGGAAATCGGACTTGGGCCTGCACAATTTAACACCAAAAGAACGATACTTTGCTTTAGTAGAGGCCATAAACAGCAGTCTTCAGAAAAGAACCATCGAATTTAAACTTGATGGTATAGATGAACTGTCAATATCTCATGATTCTCCTTTGATAGAAGCCTGTAACACCAGCTATCAGGTTCATCTTCAGGTAACACCCGATGACTTTGTTACCATGTACAATATTTCGCAAACACTTGCCGCCCCGGTTATTGCAATAGCCGCTAATTCTCCAATTGTTTTTGGAAAAAGGCTATGGCACGAATCGCGTATTGCACTTTTCCAACAGGCCTTGGATACTCGCTCTTCTAATGACCATATGAGAGAGCGCAGCCCTCGGGTTAATTTTGGAAAAGGCTGGCTACAAAATTCCATTTTAGATATTTACAAGGAAGATATCTCAAGATTTCGGGTGCTATTGGGTGGTGAAGTTGATGAGGATGCAATAGAAATGATAAAAAGTGGTAAAATTCCAAAACTAAGGGCGCTACAACTGCATAACTCTTCGGTTTATCGTTGGAATCGTCCTTGCTATGGAATCAGCGATAATGGTATGCCGCACCTGAGAATTGAGAACCGGGTTTTGGCTGCCGGCCCTACTGTCGTAGATGAAATTGCCAACGCTGCATTTTGGTTGGGTGCAATGATCGGAATGAAAGAAAAATACGGAGACATCTCTAAATTATTGTCATACGAAGACATTCGAGATAATTTCGATAAAGCTTGCAAATTTGGAATAGATTCCAAATTCAACTGGGTCAACGACACAAAAATCTCGGCCGTTGATCTAATTAAAGACGAATTGGTGCCGCTGGCTAAAAGAGGGCTCGAAATTCAGGGTATCGATAAGGAAGATATCAAAAAGTACATTGGAATAATTGAAGGCCGTGCTAAAAAACAAATGAATGGTGCTCGATGGATGCTGCGGACCTTCACCAAGCTAAAAAAAGAAACCACCGTTGATGAAGCAATTACAATCATGACGGCGGCTATGGTTAAAAATCAAAATTTATCTAAGCCTGTGCATACCTGGGAAGAACCAAGTCAAAGCGATATCGAAGAGTATCGCCCAAATCACCTTCATGTAGAAGAATTTATGGAAACAGATCTTTTCACGGTTCATAAAGACGATATCATTGATCTTGTCGCCGAAATGATGAACTGGAGAAGAATTCGGTATATGCCAGTGGAGGATAACAAAGGACAACTCATTGGGCTGGTGACTTCTAGAATATTATTGAGACACTATACACAAAAAGGAAATGACCTTGCCGAAAAAAAATTAACGGTAAAAGACATTATGATTACAAACCCAATTACGGTAAGCCCTGCGGCCACGATTTTGGAAGCATTGAATATCATGCGAACAAATAGGATCGGATGTCTGCCTGTAGTTAAGAATAAAGAATTGATTGGCATAATTACCGAAATGGATTTCCTTAGAATTACAGGAAGACTATTGGATAGGGTAGCCAAAAAGAAATAATTAAGCTATTTCTGGTATTTCCTGAGTCGAATATTTTACCTTTGCCGCCTCAAATCTAAAAGAAAAATAGCAATGGCAAAAATTAGCGAATTGAAAAATATTGCATCCCAGGTTAGAAGAGACATAGTTAGAATGGTTCATTATGTCAATTCAGGACACCCGGGCGGATCATTGGGTTGTGCGGACTTTCTTACTGCCTTGTATTTCGATACAATGAAACGCAAAAAGCGCTTTACTATGGAAGCAAAAGGAGAAGATGTGTTCTTTTTGTCAAATGGACATATTTCTCCCTTATTTTATAGTGTTTTAGCGCACGCAGGGTATTTCAAAGTGGAGGAATTGAGTACATTCAGAAAAATTAATTCGCGTCTGCAAGGTCATCCAACTACACATGAAGGTCTGCCGGGAGTAAGAATTGCTTCAGGTTCTTTAGGCCAAGGTTTGTCTGTTGCATGTGGTTCCGCTATAGCAAAAAAAATGAACAACGACCCGGGTCTGGTTTTTGCACTAACAGGCGATGGAGAATTACAAGAAGGTCAAATCTGGGAAGCACTGATGTTTGCGGCCCATAAAAAACTGGATAATCTGATCGTAACTGTTGACTGGAACGGGCAACAAATTGACGGATCAAACGACAAGGTGCTTTCTTTAGGAGATCTTCCGGGAAAATTCAAAGCGTTTGGTTGGCAGGTAGTTCGACTTAATGATGGCAATGATATGGAATTGGTGCAGAAAACTTTGCGTAGTTCTAAGAGAAAGGCAGGGAACGGAAAGCCGATTGCTATCCTGATGAATACACAAATGGGCTCCGGTGTTGATTTTATGATGGGAAGCCATGAATGGCATGGAATCGCTCCGAATAAAGAGCAGGCATTCAAGGCTCTTGCACAATTGGAGGAAACTTTAGGTGATTACCCTTATCCAAATGATCCACTAAAAATGTAATAAAAAAAAAGGCAACTATAAAACACCAATGAATATTCTATTTCATTGGTGTTTTTTTAATTCAAATATTGAATTTTTAATGATTTTCATTATTTTTGAAACTGAATTCCCATTTATTGCGAATTCTATTTTTTATGGAATACACTTGTATAGTTTAGTTTTTTATAAATTTTATATGTCGTTTTTTTTATTTTATTGATTTCGATGTGCACTTCAAGCTGATTTTCAGTGCATTATAAGTTTAAATCCATATTTTGGATCGATATTAGCTTTTTTTATTATTAGTATTTTAAACCACTTTTGTTCAACGGATAATAAGTTAAATGAATTTCTTAGCATCGGTATGTTCAAAATATTGAATGTAATTTATTCCTTTAGTACTTGATTATAAATTTTTTATAACAATTGCTAAATAACTTTTATTGGAGTTTATCGTTAAAATAAAACGATGCTCAAATCATCATTGTTGTATCAAATAATTATTAACCAAAATCAATATTATCTTTTGCATTACCTATTTGAAAACTTCTGAAAACATAAAATAGGTGCAATTTAGCAAAATGAACTATAAGGCTTTAAAGACGTATATTCTGAATAAATTGGAGAAGGAGTTGCTTCCTGTCTACACTTATCATGGTATTCATCACACGCTCGATGTACTGAAGGTAACAAATCGATTGTGTAAAGCGGAAAATGTTAGCGAATCCGATACCTTACTATTGAAAACAGCAGTTCTTCTGCACGATCTTGGCTTTACAATATCTCCAAAAGAACATGAATCAACGGGCTGCGATATCGCCAGAAAATTACTTCCTGAATATAACTACACTCCTGACGATATCGAAATTATTTGCGGAATGATAATGGCAACGAAAATTCCTCAAGATCCACATACTCACCTTGAACAAGTTATCTGCGATGCTGACCTTGATTACCTGGGAAGAAACGACTTCTTTACGATTGGTCGAACATTGTACGATGAACTACTTTCACTAGGAGTGATTCATAGTGAATACCAATGGAACACCATGCAGCTTAATTTTCTCGAAAAACACCACTATCACACAAAAACAACCATTAGGCTTCGAGAAGCTCGCAAACAAAAACATCTTCAGTCAATAAAAAATCTTCTTTAACACATAATATGTCGGGACACCACCACCACCATCACGAAGAACATCTTGGAAGTTCAGAAATCATCAAAGATGTTGTAATTGGCATGGCCGACGGACTAACGGTTCCGTTTGCACTTGCAGCAGGCCTCAGCGGTGCAGTTAGCGACAATCATCTCATAATCGTTGCAGGCATTGCCGAAATCGCAGCAGGTGCAATCGCAATGGGTTTGGGAGGATATCTATCGGGGCAAACTGAGTTACACCACTACCAGGCAGAATTAAAAAGAGAGTACTGGGAAATTGAACACAAAAGAGACTGGGAGATCAAAGAGGTTAAAGATATATTTCTTGAAATGGGCCTTAGCGAGACAGTGGCAGATGAAGCTACCTCCGAATTGATAAAAGATGATAAAAAATGGGTAGACTTCATGATGAGGCATGAACTTGGACTTGAAGAACCCGATGAAAGAAGGGCCTCAAAAAGTGCTTTCAATATCGGTATATCCTACATCATCGGAGGAATAATTCCACTTGCTGCATATTTTCTTACCGATACTCCACACCAGGGTTTGCTGTATTCTTCGATTATTACGTTGATTTGTCTATTTATTTTTGGTTATTACCGAAGTAAAATGACGGGTCAACCTTTGTGGGAAGGCGCAACAAAAACAATGATAATTGGAGCTATTGCTGCCGCAACTGCTTATGTAGTAGCTATGGCATTCGGAGCAGCCTGAAAAGCAAGATTTCAATCTATTTTTTCCACTTAATATTGCAGCCCATACTTGGATATTGCACAGCAGACACTTGTGCTCCTGACAGCACTGCATCCAAGGCACTAGCAACATCAGCTCCAGTTACTGCTTTGCCTGATCCGGGACGCGAGTTGTCCCACCTTCCTCGATAAACCAATCGCATTGAACCATCAAAAATATAAAAATCCGGTGTGCAGGCCGCATCGTATTGTAAAGCCACTGCCTGTGTTTCATCGTACAAATATGGAAAAGGATAATGATTATTTAAAGCGCTAATTTTCATGTTTTCAGGGCCATCTTCTGGAACATCACTTACGTCATTTGAACTGATTGCAATAAATGAAACCCCTTTGGACATATATTGATTGGCTAATGCTACCATACCTTCATTTAAGTGAATGACGTAAGGACAATGATTGCAAATAAACATCAGTACTGTAGCCCTATCTGATTTCAATTCTGATAAAGCGTTAAATTTTCCGCTGATGGTATTTAATAATGTAAATTCGGGTGCCCTGGTTCCCAAAGGCAACATTTTGGAGGGTGTTAATGCCATAAATTATTATTAGACCCTTAGTTGATCTGAATTGGAAATTTAGTTTTTGAAACTGTGCGCACTTAATTAATTTGATGAAATTGAAATACTCATCTGAGAAACCTGAAATAATATTATTTGGGCTCTATGTCTAATTGAGTGGTCAAACTAATTTTTGGAGCTCTATGTAGTCTAATTTGAAAATATTTTCAAATTTTCAAATCACCAAATTTTCAAATTAGACATCATTTTCTCTTGCCAATCTGCACTTGCATATACAAATTGAAAAAGTAAGGTCGGTTTTGGCTATCGGCAACCATAATCGGAACGTTCTGTAGAAAAAAATCTGCTGCAACACCCACTTCAAGTGCCCGCACATAATCTTCATAGGCACCCCAGTCAAGATGAAGACCAAAATTAATGTGCCCTCCTGGAATTAATTTCATTTCGCCAATTCCGGTAAAAAAAGGAGCCGTTCCAGAAATCCTGTTTTTGTTTAAGAAGGTTGCCGCTGTCTCAGGACTATATTTAATGAAATTATTTACCAATTTTATCGTAGAATTTTCAGATGAATGCAACTGCAGGTAGTAAGGCTTTAGCAGACCCAAATTAGGCCCGAAACTATAGCTCAAACCCACAGCAACACCTCTTGCTGCATCTTTTTCAGATAAATATCTTTTCGCTCCCCAACCGCCTTTTAATTGCCAAAAACTATTGCGTTTTCCATAGATGTAGGAATTTGCAGTTTGAACAGCTAGACCCTGAGGACTTATTCTGCTTTCTTTCGGATTTCGCAGGTAACCAAGCTCAATTTTATAAAAAGACGTTTTATAATATGTTTTTAAATTGCCCCACATATAACCGGCAGCAAAGCCATTTGTCTTTCCTTCCAGAATTACTGCTGCTTCTGTATTGTATACTAAGCCTTTGCCAGTTGTAGATGCATTGCGAATCTGGAAATTCGATTGCGCCTCTACGACAACAACAATTAGTAATGATACAAAAAAAAGCAACAATCTTTTCATAACGACAAGTTAGTCCACAACATATATACAATAAAAACTACAAAATAGTTTGCCTGAATTGTTATTTTAAACAAACGAAAGTATAAATATACATTCCCTTGACAAAAAAAGCAAATATTTTTTTCAATTCCTACAACTCCAAATATATTTTGGCGAAAATGTCTATTTTTGTTCCTAAAAAAATCAAACTATATGAAGAATATCGCAGTATTTACTTCGGGTGGAGATTCGCCTGGGATGAACGCCTGTGTTAGGGCGGTTGTCCGCACTGGACTCAGCATGGGATTCAAAGTTTTTGGAATTCGCTACGGTTATGAAGGTATGATCGATGGGGATATTATTCCGATGGATAGTAAATCAGTAAGTAATATTATGCAATTGGGTGGCACGATATTATGTACAGCCAGAAGCGAACGTTTCATGACCACAGAAGGAAGAAAACTGGCCTATGAGCAGTTGAAAAAGCATGAAATTGATGCAGTTGTTGCAATAGGAGGCAATGGAACGTTCACGGGCGCAAAAGTCTTTATGCAGGAATTTCCCGACGTCAAATTTGTTGGAACGCCCGGAACAATTGATAATGATCTTTATGGTACTGATTTTACTATTGGGTTCGATACCGCAGTGAACACAGCTATGAATGCTATTGACAATATAAAAGATACTGCCAACGCTCACAATCGCTTGTTTTTTGTGGAAGTAATGGGAAGAGATGCCGGCTTTATTGCCATGACAACAGGAATCGCAACCGGTGCCGAAGCTATTTTGGTGCCTGAAACGCCAACGGATATGAATAAGTTGATTGGAATACTGGATAATAGGCGTAAAAACAATAAAAGTTCAAGCGCAATCGTGGTGGTAGCAGAAGGTGACGAATTTGGTGGTGCAATGGAAGCTGCGGCTGAAGCAAAAAAATCGCTACCGGGATACGATATCCGAGTCACAATTCTTGGTCATATACAACGCGGTGGAAGGCCATCTTGTACCGATAGAGTATTGGCCACACGGCTGGGACTTGAGGCTGTAAGGGCGCTTGCAGACAACAAAAGTGGCGTTATGATTGGCCAGATTCATAAAGAAATTGTATTCATTCCATTTGATAAAGCCATCAAATACAATCAAAGAATCAATCCTATTATGCTCGAAATGGTCGATATTCTATCATAAAACAAGATTTGGGCTGAATTCAACACAGAACAATACAATTGTTTTTGTAAATCGAATGGAAGGACAATTATCAATTGCCGAAAAAAAAAATAATTGTACCTTTGCAATCTATGTCTCAGACAATTTATAGCGCTTTAGTTCAAGCTAAAGAAAACAGAGAAAAGAAAATTGCTGTTTTGATTGATCCCGATCAGATCAAACAGAACAATATTGATCGTGTACTTCAACTTGCTTCGACAGCGGGTGTTGATTATATTTTCTTGGGCGGCAGTTTAGTAGTTAGTGATATGATGTCATCATGTATAAAATCTATCCGAAACCACATTGATGTTCCGGTCATCCTATTTCCGGGAGACATAAGTCAGATTAACCACGAAGCGGATGCTTTGCTATTTTTGTCTTTGATCTCGGGCAGAAATCCTGACTTGCTTATTGGCAAACACATTGTTGCCGCTCCTTTGTTGAAAAAATCACCATTAGAAGTAATTTCAACCGGATACATGCTCTTTGACGGAGGTAATGTGACCACAGCGATTTACATGAGTGGAAGTTTACCAATTCCGGTTGAGAAAATTGACATAGCAGTGTGCACGGCAATGGCGGGCGAAATGCTTGGCTTAAAAATGATTTATATGGATGCAGGTAGTGGCGCAAAACAGCCCATTCCTGAAAATATGATTGCTTCAGTGAGCCAAAACATTACTATTCCTTTAATTGTTGGTGGGGGTATCAAAACACCTGAAAAGGCCCTCGCAAATGTCAAGGCTGGTGCTGATGTAATCGTCGTTGGCAATGCATTTGAGAAAGACCCTTCTTTGATTTTCGAAATCGCTGAAGCGGTCCATTCTCAAAACCGTATTTATAATTCGTAATTCGGACGAAGCTCTCCTTGTGGATCTTCCGCTTCGTAGAATCTTGCGATAATTTTAACAACATCTTCCGGGTCATCCGTAATATGAAAAATATTCAGATCCTCCTGATGAATCGTGTGGTATTCTTCTCCCATAGTCGTTTTCAACCATTCTCGCATTCCTCCCCAAAAATGTGATCCGATTAAAATAATAGGAACAGGCGAAATCTTCTTGGTTTGAATCAACGTAAGGACTTCAAATAACTCATCTAAGGTGCCAAAACCGCCTGGCATCACCACAAATCCCTGCGCATATTTCACGAACATTACTTTTCTGACAAAGAAATAGTCGTAATCCAAATTCTTATCAGGATCAATATAAGGATTGTGATTTTGCTCAAATGGCAGTTTGATATTCAATCCAACCGATGTCCCTCCTTGTAAAGCCGCACCTCTGTTTCCTGCTTCCATAATACCTGGACCTCCACCGGTTATAATACCATATCCTTCTTCCGTTAGCCTGCTTGCAATTTTAACCGCAAGCTTATAGTATGTATTGTCCGGCTTTAATCTTGCAGAGCCAAAAATAGAAATACATGGGCCAATCGAATTCAATTTTTCGAAACCCTCTACAAATTCTGCTACAACCTTGAACATCGTCCACGCATTTTCGCCTCTTAGTCGAGTCCATTGTTTCATCCTCCGGGTAGAAGTGCCGTTCGTATTTAAACCTTTTTCGTCCATTTAGTTTACTTTAAATAATTAACAAAAAAAACCTGTCCAAACACTCCATGTGTGCGGACAGGCTACGCAAGGTACAATCTTTAGACAACCTTTACAAATATTTTTTTAAAAAAATTAGTTAAAAACACCTTTTTTATGCCTTGAAAATTCATTTGAAATGAATTCCTGCAACTCATCAATGTCTTCAAACATCTCAAAAAGTCCATTCAATAATTCTGCCGGATTTGGGTTCTCAGTTTTAGTATCTAAACGAAGAACGAGATTCTGAATGTCATCTGCTGTAATGGGAGAACCTCCAAGAATCATCAATCTCTCAACTACATTTCTCAACTCACGGATATTGCCATTCCAGTTTCTGTTCTGTAGGATAGCCACAGCTTCATCAGTTATTTCTCTTTTTGCAAACCCAAACTCCTCACTGAATTTCTCCAGAAAGTGATTAATCAAAAGGGGAATATCTTCACGGCGCTTATTTAAGGCAGGAACATTTATTTCAATTACGTTAAGACGGAAATACAAATCCTCACGGAACCTGCCCATTGCAATTTCCTTTTTTAGATCTTTGTTGGTAGCTGCTACAACGCGTACATCCACACTTATATCCCTGTTGTCGCCAATTCGCGTAACTTTTTTGGTCTCCAGCACACGCAGCATTTTGGCTTGTGCTGCCAGACTCATGTCACCTATTTCATCCAGAAATAAAGTTCCACCACTGGCTTGCTCAAATTTTCCAGCCGCATCTTTGATTGCACCGGTAAATGAACCTTTAATGTGCCCAAACAATTCGCTCTCTATTAACTCTGAAGGAATTGCAGCGCAGTTTACCTCTACCAAAGAATTCTGATTTCTTGTGCTTTTTTCATGCAGCCATCTGGCTACCAATTCCTTACCTGAACCATTAGGCCCGGTCACCAACACCCTCGCATCTGAGCCAGATACACGATCAATCATGTCTCTTACCGCTAAGATACTTTTTGATTCGCCCATAATCTCCTGAACTTTGGATTTGGAAACTTTCACCCGAAGATTTCTTGTTTCAGAAACCAAAGATGACTTATCCAAAGCATTTCTAACAGTAATTAGCAAACGATTCAAATCAAGTGGTTTTTGGATGAAATCAAATGCCCCTTTTTTCACAGTATGTACCGCGTCATTGACATCACCATGCCCCGAAATCATAATCACCGGCAAATCAGGCTGAATCTCAAGGATGCGTTCTAATGCTCCAATTCCATCCAATTTAGGCATCTTAATGTCCATAAAAACGACATCAAATTTTTTCTGCTTAAGCCGCGCGATTGCATCCATTCCGTCCACAGCTTCCTGAACTTCATACTTTTCTCCTTCTAAAATGTCCTTCAAGACCCTGCGGATTGGAGCTTCGTCATCTACTACCAAAATTTTTGCTGCTGCCATATTTGTGATTTAAATCGAAAATTTGAAAAATAAAAAAATATATATATCGGTGGTTTTTGGCGAAGTTGCTATCATCAATTAATTGCAATACATATTACAAAAAATAATATGACAATAATTACGCCAAATATCAGAATGTGTTGCACAATCATATATAAATTTTTTTAAATTTATATAATATAAAAACGCCCGGAAATGAATACATCATTTCCGGGCGTTAAAATTAAATACTATCGATATTAAGCTTCTGTTGGAATCGGCTCATCTTCCGATTTTTTTTGAGCATCGGAAGGTCTTGGACCTATCAACTTAACAAGATCTGACTTGACAATAACTTCTTTCTCCAGCAGAGTTTGAGCCAGTAACTCTAACTCGCGACGGTGTTCCGTGAGAACTGCTTTTGCTCGCTGGTACTGGCCATCAATCATAATGCGAACTTCATTATCAATTAACTTTGCGGTATCATCTGAATACGGCCGCTGAAACTGGTCTTGTGATAGGCGGTAAAAGGATACATTTCCCACTTTTTCATTCATACCGTAGACAGATATCATACTATATGCCATTGCAGTAACTTGGTCAAGGTCATTTTGGGCCCCGGTCGAAATCATATTGAATACGATTTCCTCCGCTGCTCGGCCAGCTAAGGCCATACACATCCTGTCCAGCATTTGTTCTGTCCGTACGATATACTCATCTTTAGGTTGGTACTGTGCATAACCCAAAGCACCAACGGTTCTAGGTACGATCGTAACTTTCACCAGAGGCATTGCATGGGGTAAAAACCAACCCGAAATAGCGTGACCAGCTTCGTGGTAGGCAATCACTTTCTTTTCTTCGGGCGAAATCACATTCGAACGTTTCTCCAGACCAGCTATAACTTTATCCATCGCATAATTGAAATCATCCATTCCGATTTCACTTTTATCTTTGCGAGCTGCAATTAATGCGGCTTCATTACAGATATTGGCAATATCGGCACCTGCAAATCCCGGTGTCATTTCTGCCAAAATTGCGGCATCGACATCTTCTCCTGTTTTTATACTTTTCAAATGCACTTTGAAGATTTGCTCTCTGCCAATCAGATCCGGCAAGCCTAATCCAA
>JBMOJB010000103.1:0-12927 GCA_049316985.1 Saprospiraceae bacterium
ACAAAACGACTAAAGCCCAATAATTTGTCGTTGCTAAAGTCAACTGTCATTTGCTGACTATTCTGAACATTCGAAGTTACTTGAACAGCAAAATCGCTTTGATACTTGCCGGGAAAAAACTGGTGAGCATACTCATTGAGCAATTGAGCTAATTTTGAAGCATGGTTTTGCGAAACCGCAAAAACCAAACTCTTTCCAAACTCTTCGGTGATCGGATCTTTTAGTCCATTTTCAATAAAAGTTTTGCAAAATACTCGGTTTGTTTCTTCGCTGAAGAACTTTCGTTCAAAATGATTTTGCTTGTAGTTTACTTCTTCTAAAATGTCTTCTTGTTCGCTACTGGCAATCGTTACCATTACACCATATCCTTGTTCCGATAAAAGTTTGGTAGTAACATCAGTTCTTGCATCGACCACGATTGGCTGCCGCAAAAAGCCATCTTTGGCACCATCTACTAGCGTATACCGATAAGTTGGAATGCCACTTTCGCAACCGAAAGTGCTGTATGTGTCCAATAATAGTCGCCGTTCCATTTCTCGTGGATCGTCAATGTTATCGGTATCTAAATGTTTTAAGTAGTCTTTTGGTGTTGCGGTTAAACCCAATTTGTAACCCAAGAAATATTCAAACAATGCTCTGCTGTTTCCGCCACCCAAAAGACGGTGCGATTCATCAGAAATAATTAAATCAAAGTCGGTAGGTGAAAATAGTGTTTTGTATTTGTTATTAACCATCAAGGACTGAATAGTGGTAACCACGATGTCAGCTTTGCGCCAATCGTTTTTCTTCTCTTTGTAAACAACGGTTGTAATGTCGTTTTTCAAATAATTTGTAAAATCTTTTCTTGCTTGTTCCTCTAGTTCCAAACGGTCAACTAAGAATAAAATGCGCCTTGCATTTCCAGTTCTGTAGAAGAGTTTGATTAAAGCGGCAGCAGTCAAAGTCTTTCCTGTGCCCGTTGCCATTTCCAACAAAAAGCGTTTTTTCCCTTCGCTGACCCATTGTTGAACGGCTTTGATAGCCTCGACTTGGTAATAGCGAAGGAAACGAAGTTTTAAATTAAAGATCAGATCTTTCTTCTTCTGCTCGTCCTGAAACTCAGGTATTTGTTTATAGTTAGGAAGTTGCGTTAACACCACATAGTCGTCGTTTACGACTTCACTTACTAATTTACCGGGATCAGGCTGAAATTGATAGTACTGTTTAATGGAAGCCAAAGTCGGAAACACTTGAATTTGTTCAGGGTTTCCAGTTTCAATATTCCATAAATAATGAAGTGTTCCATTTGAAAGAATAATGAATTTAACCTTTTGAGATTTGGCATAATTCCTTGCTTGTTCCTTTCCAACTAGCGGATTCAGACTTTCTTTCTTTGCTTCTAGTACAAGAATTGGGTTCTGGTTTTCATCAACAAGTAAAAAGTCAATGTAACCGCTTTTTGCATGTTCAAAGTCCTCACCCAAATCGTCCATTTTAATCGAAGACTCCAATTTAATAGTCGCTTTACCTTTGTCTGTATCAAAGAAACTCCATCCTGACACCTCAAGAAGTTTATTGATTTTTATTCTTGCCTTGGCTTCTTTTTCTGCCATCTAATTCAAAACTATTTTCAATCTTTGAAAAATTAAATGCTTAGGGGGTCAACTTGCCGCCATTTTTATTGTCAACTTTGAAAGAATATACGGTCGCCAGTCAAAATGGTTTGTTTCAGTAACCAAGTTTATGAAATCAAGCTGGAATTTTCAATTTAAAATCGACTCTCAAAATGACTTTCTGCGCACAAAGTAATAAAATTTCACCAAAATTCAACAGGACCTTATAGTTTCAAGATTATAAGACCGAAGCTGGAATAAAATAATCCAGCTCGTTGCCACGAGCTGGATTATTCGTCCTCGTCATAATTATCTAACAAGTTACCCATTTCTATATGTGCGACCAAACCAAGTATATCGCCAAACATTCTAGTAATGTTAAAACTTTGATCGTATCCTTTGGTTTCAAATACTTTAAATTCCGGAATAACTTGGCAAGTCGCTAAAAATGAAATCTCACCCCAAATTCGTGAAATAGCACTACTGTCAGATTGGTTTTCATAAAAGCAAATGTTCACTTTTGCACCTTGTTCAAGTAGTTTTTTTACCTCAGCAAATTCAAAACATTCAATGTTATTGTATAATTGCAAATCAATTTCTCGAAATCCTTTTTCTAGGAAAAATGAAATTGGGTCTAATATTACAGTTTGCTTATTTTCCTCGTCATTTGGGTCTTCGCAGCAAAAATATTCGAAATAGTGATTGTATTCGAAATCACGCTGAATATTTTGTGGTCCAAATTCACCGCGCCAAAAATCCAGCATCTCCTCAGTGCGTTGTTTGTTCTTTTCAACTAAAGTATTAATATGCTCTTTCCATTCCATTTCAAACCATATAATGCGATTGAAATCAGTAAGCCTTGTTAAGTCAAAAGTTATGCTTTCATCAATAACAAATTTGTCTTTTTTTGCATAGATATCTGGGTATTGATTTTTAAACTCAATAACTTTTTGCAAGTCATTGAAATAAATGGCAAGAAACAATTCTTCCAAAGTCTTGTTTTCCGCTCTTGTTGGTGTATCTTTTGATCGTTCTTTCATAGTAAATACTTAAGTTTGTTTATTGCTTTCCATCTTTATTAAACAAAAGCGTTGTAGGTTTTCAGTTGCAATTAATGACATTTGCCTTTCGCAAATGGCCTTAATTAGTCAATAAATCAGTCCAATCCTCTTTTTATTCAGCATAAAAGTCAGCATAAATTTTAGCTAAGCTATAGTAAAAACCCCAGCCTATGTTCCTGGTATCGTTCACGATCTTTTCAGCTCGGTTTGCAAACTCATCCAGCAAATTTACTTTCTTCGCGAGATGCAATGCTGCTTTATAACTTGACTCCATGTTGTTGTAATAAGCTTTGTCTATGTCGCCAAAATCAAGGGTAAATTTTACACCTGTTTCGACATAAAACAGCATTAGGTCTGCAAGTAAATCAAGGGATGGTCCCAGTTTTTCAAAATCGCTAATGGCTTGTTTGCCATCTTTGAGTTTGTATCCGTAACCGCGTGTTGGATAGAAAGCTTTAAAAACTTTGTCCTTGTATTTGTTGAACAATTCCCGATCATTCGGATCTACATAAAGATCTAAAAACTCTTTTGCCGATTTGTTCTCTTTGTACAAGTCAGCAATCAGGTCAATAAGTTGGTCCCTGTCGAGTTTTTTAAGCTCTTTTTTTAAGTCGCTCAGTCCCATATTACTTATTTTTTACATTCATCTTACTATTGACTTTGACTCGAAGGAAAACGCACGCAATCCTTTAGCTAAATTCGCGGAGTTCCCTTAGCCATGTATTTACGGTGAAAGTTTTTTTATTTGAACGAAAGCGGCTGTGTGTGCTAATTGTCTTTTTAAACATTCTGTATTCTTATGCAAATTAATTTCTGCCGCAAATGGATAAATCGGAAAGTTATACCGGAATTCGAACAAATGTACTATTGTTATAAGTAGATGTCAAATATTAGCTTGAGTTTTTCTGTTAACTATTAGAGGATTTAGCCCAACAAGATTTCACATTTAGTTGATTCAGAAAATCGAAAGTCTAATTATTTATAAAGGTGCCGAAGGGCTAGAAGGGCATAACCTAATTTAGACAAGTCTCGGAGGCACAAGTAAGGCCTCATTAATCTAAGTTTTCTCCAATACGGAAACTGCCCAGATATCTCTCGAGACTGAAATCTAGTTTAATTAAAGATCTTTTGGTATCTCGTGAAACTGATTTCTAAAATAATTAGACATTTTGGTGGAGAATCGTCAAACAAAGGGTGGGGAGTGCATAGGAATCAGTAAGTAATTCGGGAAATTTTGCAGCAAACTCTATTGAAATTGGTAATACAGCAAACTACAAAATTGAATACTCCCGAAACGAAGCCATTTTTGAAAATTGAAAATTGAACCTGTCTGCCGGCAGGCAGGTTCAACTTTCAATTATTACGCGCCGATTCGCAATAATTTACCTCAATTTCGGTCACTGACCGAAAGATAATAGTACAAAGAAACAATCTTCGCACAACAGCGGAAAAGAAAAAAATCATTGTCAATTGTCAATTGTCAATTATTTTCGACCGCTTCGCGGTATCTCCGCTACTTAGCGCCCTCCGGGACGCTAAGAGAAATAGTCAAAGTGTCAAATAAATCAAATATTTAGTCCTTGAGGCACCGCACCGAGACGCCGTCTGCTCGGGTGCTGTTGCCCGAGTAGGCATTGCCACTGTAGAAGTCCAGGCCGAAGGAGCCAGTCCCATTCACCGTGCTGCTCCAATAGAGGCCGTAGCTGCCGACAAGGTTGAGCACACCATTGCCGCTGTTGCGGCCGCCGGCCATAGGCAGCTTCAGCGGAGAAGCAAAAGCTCCTGCCGAATTATTGCTGCTCCAACTTAGCCTTTCGGAATTAAGCTCTGCTATTGTAGGCACACGATAAGTACTTGGACATGGATTATTGACTCCATTCACACCCTGCCACAAATTGGTATTTTGAGGGCTCCGCCAGTCATATGGACTGTTTGGTGCCAATATAAAATTAGCATGCCCCGGTTGATCCGAACTACTTAACGTGGTAGTTGTGCCTGAGTTGCGGCACTGATGCCCATCCGCACCGCGACCCCACTGATAAAGGTCGCCATACGCACCTGCATCTGTACTACTTGTAGCGGCTTGAGTGGCCCCGAGGTTACGATCCATCCATATCTTGCCGGTGCTGGAATTGGTTACATTTACTACCGTAGTTGGTGAGCCTGTACAATTGAAGGTGCCTGCTCCAGTACCTACCGTACGCGCTAATGTGCACGATTGCCCTCCGATGTTTATCGCGAAATTAGCTGTGCCAGTGCCCGAAGGTGTGCCGGTTATAGTATATGTCAAGCTTCCGCTGCCAGACGCGAAGGTGCCAGCGGTGAGCGTCGCGGTAAGGCCAGTTACTCCAGTAGAGCTAAGGATTTGCCCGGTATACGTGCCGGCATTGCCACCCGTATAGGGCACACTACTACTTACTCCGCTGGCTGCAGTGCCGGCACTAAGCGTTCCGATGTTGGTGGCAGCGCTGCAAGTTATTGTATTTATCGATCCTACTGCGGCACCGGCACCTTTGATACACCGCACGCTTTGGCCTTGTGAGCGAATGGCAATGCCCGTCCCTGCAAAGCTGTTGGCAAAATACAAGTACAACGCATCACTGCTGTTCACAGAACTGGTCCAATACGCTCCGAAGGTACCCACACTATTAAAATTGCCACCAATACCGGTGCGGTACCCAGACATAGGTAATTTTAGCGGAGAAGAAAAGGCCGATGCCGATGTAGCGGCACTCCAGCTTGCGCGCTCAGCCACCCATTCACCATCGGTAGGTAGTCGATAACCGCTCGGACATGGATTGTTTACCCCCGTAACCCCTTGCCATAGGTTATCGTTTTGAGGGCTGCGCCAGTCCATAACTGTATTGGGGGATAGAATGAAATTGCCGTTTGCCGGTTGATCCACATTACTTAATGTGGTCGTTGTGGCAGCAGCGCGACATTGATGCCCGTCAGCTCGGCGGCCCCACTGGTATACATCACCATAAGCATCGACGTCGGTGCTACTGGTAGCTATCTGCGTGGCACCGAGGTTGCGATCCATCCAGGTCTTACCGGTTGAGGGGTTAATCACATTTACGATACTTGTGAGGGCACCGCTGCAGTGCACTGTGCCTGCCGCATAAGTGGCTGTCGCAGTTCGGATGGGCACGTCGTTACATACTACCTGTGAGAATACGCCAGCACAAGACTGCCAAAAAATCGCGACCAGAATGATATTTTTCATTTTTTGCATTGTTTGATTATTTTTATTTATAGCTTGTATTATTTCTAATTGGAATTAATTTTGCTCATTTCGATATCATTTTATATGCCTGTCGATAGGCAGGAAAAAGTATCTTCAAAATTTCAAATTTTCAAATCATCAAATTGACTTAGTCAAGTTCTTCAAATTTTCCATTATTTATCTCCCAGGTGATGGAATCAATCGAATCTACAGAGCCGTCCACATCGTAATCTGCTGAATTACTGTAATCATCGAATAATCCATTTTGAGATTCCCATTGGACAGTATCGAGCGCGTCTACCGAACCATCGGCCGTAGCGTCACCACCATTCATCACAAAAAGATTCTGCGATACTGCCAATCGAGGCGTAGAGCCGTACAAGGGTATAGAACTATTCGTAAAATTAAAAGAAGTATTGGTTCCGGATAGAGCGTAAGTATTGAGCGTTCTGAATCCCAAATTGTTCCGATGTCTGACCGCAAGAAAATAATTGCCGGGAGATACCGGGTTGAATGTCACGGCCGATACGCCATCAGTACTCACAATATCACCATCTCTTTGGAGCAAGGCTGCTTTGGTGGACACTACTGTCGTCGACCCTGAAGAACCTGCCCGCAATTCTAAGAAAACCCAATCTACAATGGCGTTACTGCCGGTAATCGTTAACACACCTGGTGCCATCGACGCCACGGTGCTATTGTTGACATGGGTGTAATGGGTATTCAGCGGCGCAGCGGAATAGGGATCGCTAAGTGGAAATCCCGCAATATGGCTGATATAGTTGTCCATCAGCAAGGTACTGGTATTGACATTATTCAGAAATACTTTTGGCGAAATCACGACCGAACACGCATTCCCACCAGGAAGGGAACCATCAACAAAGCTCTTGTAGCAGCTTACGGTGCTTCCCGCTGCTGTGGTAGCAGTAAGAAAATACCAGGTTTCAGTGGTAGACGATACATCGATATAAGAAGTGGTAGCCCCTGTACTCCACAAATAGGTGGTCGCAGCTACTCCCGAGCAACCAATTGTCCAATTGTCATTACATCCCACTTTAAATTCATAAAATGAACTTGTGACCATCACGGTGTCCACTGCGCTACAAGCACCAGAAGTGCTTACCGTCACGATATATGCCGTATTCTCTTTTTGACCTGCTCCGGCAGAACCAGCGTACGGCGTAGCGCCGACGGCGATACTTGCTGTGGTTGCTCCGGTGCTCCACTTGAAGGAAGTCCCACCACTTGCTGTTAGCGTAACGGTAGGATTGCTGCAAGTCAGTATCTTGTCGGGGCCTGCATTCGCATTTAAGGTGGAGGCATTAAAGTACACTACAACCTGGTCGTTGGCGCTACAATTTCCGGAGCTAACCGTCACAGAATAAGTAGTCGTCGCGGACGGGCTTACTGTAATTGATGGTGTATTGGCTCCCGTACTCCACAAGTAGATCGTACCTCCCGAAGCAGTTAGCGTCGCAGTCGGATTGTTGCAATTAACCGTCACGTCCGGGCCTGCATTGGCTGTTATATTATTTCCATTGTTAAAAACAGTCACCTGATCGACACCCGTGCATCCGTTAGAAGCGGTAATAGTGACGGAATAGGTAGTTGTAGCTGACGGGCTTACGGTTATTGAGCTGCCGAATTGCCCGGTGCTCCAATAGTAGGTCGACCCTCCCGTAGCTGTGAGCGTGGCAGTTGGATTACTGCAACTTACGGTCATATCAGGGCCTGCATTGGCGTTTATGCTACTTACATTGTAAAAAACAGTCACTTGATCCACGGCTGAGCAGCCTGAAGAAGCAGTAACAGTTACCGAATAAGTAGTTGTCGCCAGCGGACTTACGGTTATCGAATTGCCTGTCTGACCGTTGCTCCATAGATAGTACGTGCCACCGCTCGCTGTAAGGTCCGCATCCGGACTATTGCAATTAACTGTGACGTCGGGTCCCGCATTGGCAATTACACTATGTGCATCGTAGTAAACAATAACTTGATCCACACCAGCGCATCCGGAAGTAGCGGTAACAGTTACCGAATAAGTAGTTGTCGCTAGGGGGCTTACGGTTATTGTACTACCCGTCTGACCTGTGCTCCATAGATAGTAGGCACCACCGCTTGCAGTCAGGGTAGCACTTGGGTTAATGCAATCTACTGTGTCATCGGGTCCGGCACTGACGGTTGGACCGGCAGTTTCCACCAAGGCCCGATAGCAAGAAACTACACTTCCTGCTGTGCTGGTAGCTGTCAAAGAGTACCAGGTATCAACTGATGGTGAGACGTCAATTAAAGAAGTCGTGGCTCCGGTGCTCCAAAGGTAACTTGTCGATACCGCGCCCGAACATCCGATCGCCCAACTGTCACTACAGCCAACCTTGAAAACGTAAAACGAACTCGTCACCACGGCTTCATCCACCGCACTGCAACCACTTGCGTTGCTAACAGTAACGGAATAAGTCGTATTTTCTTTTTGACCTGCTCCTGGAGAACCTGTATATGAGGTAGCACCGACTGTAATACTGGCACTAGTTGCGCCGGTGCTCCACTTATAGGAAGTTCCCCCGCTGGCGGTCAATGTAGCGCTAGGATTGCTGCAAGTCAAACTCTTGTCTGGGCCTGCATTCGCTACAACGGAAGTGCCGCCGCTTGCGACATGTACGATCACTTCATCCACAGCAGAGGCACCGTTAACATTTGTCGCGGTCACACGATAAGTTGTAGTAGCAGATGGCGCTACAGTAATATTTGCTGTAGTTTGTCCGGTACTCCAGATGTAGCTGACTGAAGTCACAGCCGAACTAACGACCTCTAATTGCTTACTATTCGCACCACAATTAAGTGTTACATCAGCTCCGATGCTAACGTTAAATTGCATATCACTCTCCCATATTCCCCTGCCATAGGTTGCGACTCTTACTTTCTGTGACGACAGCTGCAAATCAAGCGCATTAACAGCCACCAATGGCAATCCAGTGGCCTGTTCAATCCACTGTGGGTTGGTATTATCTCGATAATACACGCCTACATTCATGCCCAAGTAAATGCCTTCTAATGCCGAATCATCCACTACAATTGACCTCGCTGCCATTGGTGAAGGCAAACCGCTACTGATATCCGCCAGGTTCGAACCACTATCAACAGAAACCCAGACATTGTTAGATTGCGCAGCAGTTGTTATCCATATCTTTTTCGGGTCGATTGGACTAACACAAATACTGGTAATGTTATTGCCTAATGTAATTGGTTGTGTCCAATTGCTTCCGCCATTGGATGTTCTCCACAGTTTTGCACCGGAAGAGTAATATATATAATTTGGGTTCGAAGGCGACACTGCCAGCTCATCAACTACTCCGGAAATTGTGGACAATCGGGTCCAACTTGCTCCTAAATTATCTGAACGATACACTCCATGCCAACCAACATAAACTATATTACCATTAGTAGGATGAAATACTACAGGAGTAACCCATGCCCCGCTGTCAGGTTGTGCCAATGGAATACTAGTAGCACCGGCATCAGTTGTTTTGTAAACATCCCCATATACATAAGTACCTATTGCAAGATTTGGATTCGTCGGGCTGACAGCAACTCCACCTCCATCACCGCCAATCCAATCCACAAAAGTGCCGTTACTCTGGCGAAAAGTGCCGTTATTGTCCTGTGCTCCCCCAACTATTACATCAGAATCTGTTTTTGAACAACCGATCGTATAGAACTGCCTGATATTGAGACCTGTACTTAGATTTGCCCAGGCGCCCATCCCTTTATTTGAGTTTTTGTATAACCCACCATCAGATACTGCATAAATACTATTGTTGATATACAAGTACTCGGTAACGTCAGCGTGCGTATATCCATATCCAGCTCCGGATCCAACTACATTCGTATCCCAATATGTTTCGAGTTCAAAATTGGGGCCAAAATGTATATTTTTTTCCTTCCGCCCCTAAAGCATACCCAACCATTGACACCTGCAATATGTACCTCCTCTGCATCACTAGGACTAGCAGCGATCGCCATATCGTGAAAAGCCTGCCCGTCATCCTTATCGGCAATTTGTCGATGAGAAAAATAGTTGGTATTTGCAGCAGGGTTTCCGGTTACTGTAACGATGAAATTAAGTCCGGCATCCTCAGATCGGTAGAATCTTCCGAATTGTCTGTATTTTCCGAATGCTTGAGGATTATATTTAGATTGTAATATGTACACCATTTCAGGATTATCCGGGGAAACCGCAAGTAGCGCCTTTCCAGTTCCGGCAAGGGTAGAGGGTGTCCAAACTGCTCCGATGGAGAAGGACTTCAAAAAAACGTTCGTAAATGTTGTTGCATATACAATACTTGGGTCGTTAGGCTTAAATTTTAGGTCTTGCGTCGGATTGGTGTTCACTTGATCCCAATTGTCACCACCATCGAGCGATCGCCATATTCCATTCAATGCTGAAGCTATGACGATATTCGGACTAGTTGGGTGCACAATAATTCTCGTTACTTTCACTGGACCATTCCCTGTCGCTGCAAAAGGGATGCCTGAACCACTTTGCTTTATTACTCCTCCCATTGTTAGTCCAGCATAGATAGTCGTACGGTTGACCGGATCCATACAAAGGGTCTGGACATCCATCCAAGCTTTGTTCAAATTATCAATTAGTGGTGTCCAGGTTGCACCCGAATTGGTAGTTTTCCAAATACCACCACCTCCGTCGGGGCGTACAACATCACTTCCGGACGACACATAGATAATACTTTCAGCGAGTGGATTTACTACTACCGAAGTCAATCTCCCTATACCGGGCGACCCAACCGGTCCACCATTGCTTCCTCCTCCTCCAACACCTCCTACTGTAGCATTGAACGGCCCCAGTGCTGTCCAAGAAGTAGCGGCCCTCGAGCTGCTTGGTTTTGGCATTCTCCTAAGGGCATCCCGGTAGGCGAGATCTTCCTTTTCAGGCTTTACAAAATACCCTTTGTCATCTAGATGAAATTTTCTTTCGTACAGCCAGCGCTGGTATTGCTTGTACCCGCTACCCTTCCCGGTGCCATGTACTTTGAAGTATTCGGCAGCCTTAGCCTCGATTTCTCGGAGGCTCACATCATCCCGGCTCATCAATTGAGAAAAGTTGTCCTCCTGTGATCTTGCGATGTTCGCAGCAAGTAGAAGAACCAATAAAGGCATGAAATATTGCAGTTTGCTTTGCATGATAATTTTTATTGGCTAAAACAATTCACAATAATATGAAAAAGAAAGGAAATTGGGTAAAGAATGATACAATAATTGGTAATTGGTGATCAAACTGAACTACTGAGAGTAAATATCAATTATTCACCGCACAACGTGGAACCAATCATGTGTGTATTTTGAAAAGCATTTCTGCGAATCTCCACCGTCGGAATCAGGATTTACAGGATTTTACGATTTGCATGGATAGATTATTGGTATTGGCACCGTTTTCGGTAAATTTTGCCATCGCACGAAACATCGTAGGGGCGACCCTTGTGGTCGTCCTGTTGCCACAAAACGAACGAACGATCCGGAATTTCACCGTTATCATTCATTCATTCCGGCAAAGAAAAGACCCATATTTTTCGAACATAATGGAATAATAGCCGGAATGGCTTGGCAGGGCGACCACAAGGGTACGCCCCTACGGTTATGCTGCCACAAAATGCGCGAATGATTCGAATTTAATACGCAATATCAACCCTACTTTAAAACATTTTCTTTGCAAATGGTATCATACTATTTGTAAATTGAATACCGTACTGCGGTTTTTGTACCAGGGCGACCATTAAGGCCAAACCTGAACATTTAATCGGAGCTGGTTTTAAAAAATTGATTTCAAAAACGGCCAAGCGCTTTAGCGATTCTGACACATTTATACATACATTCGATCAGTTGATTGCTGAAAAGAAAACAGTAATTGGAACAAAAATCGAAATGACAGATGGGAAGCACTTACAGCGAGATTATATTCCCATCTTTAATAACGATTCTTATGAAGGCAATCTATGGGTGTATACCGATATTACAGACAAGGTAAATGCTGAGATAAAACTGGAGGAACAGCGCATTTTCTACGAACTGGTGCTCAATAATATGCCTGCCGATATAGCAGTATTTGACAAAGACCATCGCTATATTTTCTTGAATCCCCAGGCTATAAAAAATCCGGAATTGAGAAAATGGATGATTGGCAAAAAAGACGAAGATTATATCGCCTACAGAAATCATCCTCAGGAAATGGCTGTCAGAAGACGTGACTTATTCATGTCGGTCAAAAACTCCAAAAAGCTTCATACGCTAGAAGAAGAACTTAAACAACCTGATGGTAGCAGCAAATTTATGTTGCGCAATATGCATCCGGTTTTAAACAAAGAAGGTGATGTTGAACTGGTGGTAGGCTACGGAATGGACATCACCAGCATCAAAAACATTCAAAAAGAAATAGAAGCCAGTGAAAAAAGATATCGGAATGTAATCAATAATAGTCTTGCACTGATTACTACGCACGATTTAGATGGACGATTCATTTCTGCTAATCCAATGGTTAGTAAAATCTTTGGTTATTCAAATAATGAACTGATCGGACGGTCTATTGCTGATTTCATGCCGGAAAAGGACAAAGCATTATTCAATGAGGAATACATGCTGAATATATTAAAAGACAAAAAATTCAGTGGATTATTTAAAGTATTAAGCAAAGATGGCAAAATTGTATACACACTTTTCAACAACTTCCTCCAAGAGGAAGAAGGAAAAGAACCTTATGTAATCGGATTTGCGGTAGATATTACTGATAGGATAAAAGCAGAAAGGGAACTCAAATTAGCAAAGCTAAACTCAGAGGAGCTCGCTCAGGCAAAGCAAAACTTTCTTGCCAATATGAGTCACGAAATCAGAACACCGATGAATGCGATAATGGGAATGAGTAAACAACTTTCGAAAACACATTTGAACGACAAGCAAAGTTTTTATTTAAAAACCATAAGCGAAGCATGAGGGCACTGAAAAAGTTAGTGATTTTAAAAGACAATTGTAAAGCGGTTAA
>JBMOJB010000104.1:0-12758 GCA_049316985.1 Saprospiraceae bacterium
TCCATAAATACAGCACCGGTTTTTACATTCTCTATGTTCAAATTTTCCCGGTAGGGCATATAACTCTGGAATTTAGCCAGTAAAGTATCGAGGTTTTTATCGTAACTGTAGATCTCCGCATCTAATCCGCTCAGCATATGAATGGCACTATAATAAGTTGGCACTATTCGCACCGCTTTCTGAACAAACCACTGTGCTTTGTACATATTCTCTTTGCGAACCGGATTGTCCATTGGCATCACCTTTGCCTCATTAAACAAAGCAGTTCCCATAAACAGGTTCGCACGGGCACTATTGGGCGAAACTTTTATCGCAGATGTATTTAAAGAAATAGGCGACTCCCAGGCTGGTACTCTGGCTAATGTTTTGGCTGAATACCCTAATGCCAATAAAGCCGTTAAAATTCCTCCCGCCACATTAACTCCCTGCACATTGGCAGGCAACCATTTTGGCAATACTTTAACGAGAACATAGGCAATCATCAGGCAAAAACCCACAGACGACAAGTACACAAAGCGCTCATTCATAAAAGTTCCCACTGAAAGAAACAGGTTTGAAACGATTGAAAGGGTAGCCAGATAAAAGGTCACGCAATACGCATAAATGTTTTTAGTGCGCAAGCCCCACAGCGCAAAAATGCCCATAACGACATAAAATGCCAGTGAAAGAATTGACTCCCACATTCCCCAGTTCATTTTTGGAATCTGATAAGGATAATAATCGTGCGTCAAGTGCAAAGGCACAAACAATAATTTAATATACAATCCCAAGGTATAAAATACAGTAGCGAGCTTTTCTCCGCTTGTCATACCATAAAAAGGATTATTCAAAATATCAGTTATCTCCTTTCCCGTACCAAAAATATAACCGATAACCGATAACCTGATCAGAAAATAAAATAAAAATACCGACAATAATATTCCGAATATTCTAAAAGCTTCTTTCGCAGTAGAACCCTTAAAATAGTAAAGGGTCAGCGGTACTATAGCGAGAAAAGTGATTACATTTTCTTTGGCCAGCAATCCCAGAAAGAAAACAACTCCGGCTTTTAATAAATTCGTGCTTGATCCGCTCTCTTTCCATTTCAATACGAAATACATACTCGCAAATGCTCCGATAAAAGCAAGAATTTCATCTCTACCTTTGATATTAGCAACTGCTTCCGTATGGATTGGGTGCAGTAAAAAAAGTAATGAAGCTACAAAGGGCAGTGAGAAAAACCAGGGTTTGTCTTCATCCGGCGGAAATAACATCGAAAGTACCCGAAACAACAGCAAGGTGCTCAATATATAGAGCAAAATATTATTAAAATGTCCTACTGCAGGTGGAGCCAGATACAGATCTTCACCATGCTTGTTCTTTTTCAATTTTGTTTTCTTGTCGTCTGTATACTGTGGCTGTTTAAACATGGCATGCTCAATGGCAAATGTCACCAATGAAAGGGGACGATAGCGGGCGCCCGTTACCAGGTCCTTTTGTTCTCCAAAATAACCTACAAAAGTTTCTTTCTTTAAAATATCACCGATACCTCCCACCCCTTTTTGTACGAATTTATTGTCTGTGTAAACAATCTGATCGTCCAACACGTACTCGCAATTCATCGAATAGAAATAAAGCACAAAGCCCAGTAGGCCGAAAATAATAGCCACTGTGCGATTTGATCTCCAGAAAGAAGGTTTTACTTCTTTTGGTACAGCACTTGTTCTCACAGTTGAACTCTTGATATTTTGGTTGGTATTTACTTTTTTTGCCATGTTAAAAGGGTATTTGAGGACAAAAATAGAAATTTTCTGCTACTTGTCAAGTAAAATTTTATTACGTACAAGCTCGCACTCCTTTTGTCAAGGCATAGAGCTTTGACAAAAACGTTTATCTTTGCATATCAAAATCAAAGCGATGCCCAAGGAAAGAATAATTGGCAAGTTACATGGAAAAAAGAAAGGACCGATGCTCATCGTAATTGGTGGGATGCATGGCAATGAACGAGCAGGTGTGACTGCCATAGAAAACATTTTTGATTCGCTCAAGAAAGAAGCCAAAATGAATAAGGCTTTTGAATTGCACGGAACGATTTTTGGCCTTCGTGGCAATAGACTGGCTTTAGCAAAGTCGCAACGATATATCAAAAAAGACCTAAACAGGCAATGGGAAGAGCTTAATATCCATCGCATTTTCAACTCACCTAACGAAAAGCTCGATGAGGAAGATAAAGAAGTAAAAGAATTACTGACTACAATTACCAACGAAATCATCAGGGAAAAACCCAAACAAATCCTGTTTCTGGATTTGCATACCACTAGCGCAGACGGTGGTGTTTTTTCTATTGTAGATGATAATCCGGAAAGCACTCGGATAGCAATGGGTTTTGATGCTCCAATTATCAAAGGCTTGTTCCAGATCTTCAAAGGAACAACCCTTAACTTTTTTGCAGGAAGGAATCTCGGTATTCCGACAACAGCAATTGCATTTGAAGCGGGTCAACATGAGGATCCCGATTCTGTCACCAGAAGCGAAGCGGCTATCATGCACATGCTTTTTGTGTCAGGAACTTTAAAGCAGCGCCTGAATGGATATCAACATGTAATGACAGGTCAACACACTTCACATATCGCCGAAATAACCTATACCCACCATATTGTGCCGGTAGACAACTTTTACATGAAGGCCGGATATAAAAACTTCCAGTATTTAACTGAAGGCGAAGTGATCGCATTTGACAAAACCGGTGAGATCAAGGCCCCTTATGATTGTCAGATCCTGATGCCCCTCTATCAGAAACAGGGAAGCGACGGCTTCTTCCTCATCAAAGAAATTCCAACAAAATCTTGAGAAATTCCGCAATTTGCAGCAGCAAATATTTGAACAAAACACTGATTTAAACAAAATACACGAAATCGTGTTATCATGTTAATTGTCACTTTTAATTTCTTTAGTCTACTAAAATATGGTTCTTTGATACTTAAGTACTAAGATTTAATATTCACAAGTACGATCACTTATCAAATTGAAAATTTGATGCCATTTTGCTTACATTTATGTAAGCTAGGGAATTAAAAAAAAATCAACGAAGTTGATCTAAAATATTTTCAAATTTTCAAATCATCAAATTTTCAAATTTACATAGGTATAACTTCTAAAAGTCAATTACCCTTACATTTCAAAACATAACCAACATTATGGCTGTTTATTCCATCAGTGATTTAGAAAAACTCTCAGGCATCAAAGCGCATACGCTTCGAATCTGGGAACAACGCTATGTCCTGATCGAACCCAAACGAACGCAAACCAATATCCGCTATTATACGGATGATGACCTCAAGACAATCCTCAATGTATCAGTCTTGAATAAAAACGGCTACAAAATCTCCAAAATAGCGGCAATGAGCCCGGCTGAGCGCTCTCTCAAAGTCTCGACATTATCCGAAAAGAGCTTTGAACAGGAAACACAACTCGACGCATTGACCATTTCCATGATAGAAATGGATGAATTCAAATTCGACCGTATTATTTCCATCAATATACAACAGCTCGGATTTGAACGTACGATGATCGATGTGATTCATCCCCTGTTGGATAAATTGGGATTGCTTTGGTTGACAGGCTCAATACATCCGGTTCAGGAGAATTTTATGAGTTACCTGATCAGACAAAAGATAATTGTAGCCATAGATAAATTGCCGCTCCCACTGATCAAAAATACTAAAAAATTTCTTCTATATTTACCTGAGGGAGAAAACCAGGAATTGAGTCTACTGTTTATGCATTATCTGCTGAAATCGCGCGGTTATCAGGTAATCTATATTGGTCAAAACATGTCGCTGGATGATCTTAGGGATGTCAATGGAATACACAAACCCGATTTTATATTTACAATCATCACAGAATCCTTTACGCGACATTCTATTGCCAAATACCTGGATCAAATATCTGAATGTTTCGAAGATGCAAAAATATTAGTTTCCGGTTATCAGGTTGTCGTTCAAAAATTCGTACCCAATGCCAATACGGTCATATTGAAAAATCTGCAGGAAACCAGCACCTACCTTGAAATCCTCGGTGCCGAAAACGAACCCAACTCCAATTAATAGACCTCGTTATTTTAGATGCAATTGATCAAAGTAGTTATTCCTCAATCGTGCCATTGGCTGTCTGAATTGGCAAAGCAAGAATTGAAAAGCATATTTGCTGACGTCATTGTGTTAGTAAACGACAATCCGTATCAGCTACTGCTGGCAGCCGAAGCAGATGTTTGTTTGATGCCTCTTCAAGATACTCCTTTTCATTTGCCGGCTGGCATAGTAATCACCGCTTTGCGAAAAAGGGAAGATCCGGAGTATGTTCTAATCCTAAGAAAAGATTTGGCCGACGAAAACAAGCTTTTGAATGTGCCGGAAAATACAGCGATTAATGTGCCGGATCAATTGATTTTGCGAAGTATTGGAGGCTATTTTACTTCGAATAGTATTGAAATAAACCCATTAAATGAAAATGTTCCGGACATTGCCGTCCTGCCAAAAATCGAATTGGGGCTACGCAATATCTCGCCTGATGACTATTTTGTACACGATTTGCATCCCGACGAATTCACCCCTCAAGCAGGCCAAGGTTCATTTGCCTGGATTTGTCGCGAAGATGATCTGGAACTCAGAAGAATGCTGAAAAAAATCCATAGTACCGATACCACGAGATGTTGTAACACCGAACGCCGAATCGCTAGAAATTGGCAACTGGCCGGAATCTCCGGGCACGCATACTGTTCAGTTCATCCCACTGGGCACTATCAATTGAACTTTTGCATATTAAATACTGCCGGTGAAATAGAAAAAGAAAAATTCAGTTCGCCCGTGGTGACGGGTTGGGAACAATTGGGGTGAGCCCTTTTTTTCTTGCGAAGGTTGATTGATATTGACGTTAACTGGCCGGCATATTTACAGGCCGCTCCGCTGAAGCTGTTTTCGTGGGTTGAACAATCTTCTACGAACAGCTCGCTCCTCCGGAGCTATTATTTCCAGTAGAAATAATCAAAGTCGTTCACTATTTGCATATGCGCTATTAGTTTACATTAAAAATCAAATTTGATCAGTATTATGATAATTATTAAAATCAAATCAGTTTAGGTGCAAATTACACCATATTTAATTTTGTACTTAATTCTTTTCGCATATTTCCAGAAAAAGTAGGTCAAAAAAATATCAGTAATAAACATCATATTGAAATCCCTATTTTCCCCCTTTCTTTGTGGATTCATAGAAATATCCTTACCTTTGCAGCACCTACTTTAGTTCAAAATAGTGATTTACAAGATATTATATAGATATGAATGAGGTAAAACTATTCTCTGGAACGAAATCGCGTTATCTGGCTGAAAGCATAGCTGAATATTATGGCCAATCGCTTGGCAGCGTCACCTTGCACAAATTCAGTGATGGCGAAATGCAGCCTGAATTGGACGAATCTGTCCGCGGAGCTTATGTGTTTTTTATACAATCTACTTTTGCTCCGACTGATAATCTGATGGAATTATTGCTGATGATCGATGCCGCAAAACGCGCATCTGCAGGTTATATTACCGCTGTAATTCCCTATTATGGTTATGCGCGTCAGGATAGAAAAGACAAGCCGCGTGTGCCGATTTCTGCCAAACTGATCGCTAATCTACTAGTTGCTGCGGGAGCTAACCGCATCATGACAATGGATGTTCATGCTGATCAGATTCAGGGATTCTTCGATATTCCCGTGGATCACCTGAAAAGCGAAGCCATTTTTATCCCCTATCTTGAAAGCCAGGACATGTCAAACATCATTTTCGCCTCGCCGGATGTCGGAGGAGTAAAAAGAGCCAAGGCATATTCGAACTATTTCCAGCGCGAATTGGTTATATGTAATAAACATCGCAAGAAAGCCAATGAAGTTTCTGAAATGACCGTTATTGGTGAGGTCACAGGTGCAGATATCATCCTAATCGATGACATGGTAGATACAGCAGGTACACTGTGTAAAGCAGCCGACATGTTGATTGAAAAAGGAGCGAGAAGTGTTCGCGCCATGTGTGCACATCCCGTTTTGTCAGGAAAGGCTTACGAGAATCTCGAAAATTCAAAATTGACAGAATTAATCGTTTGCGATACTTTGCCGGTAAAAGCATCACCAAAAATAAAAGTACTATCAGCGGATCGATTGTTTGCAAAGGCCATCCGAAATACGCATGAACATCGTTCCATCTCTGCACTATTTGTAGGTGGATAACCTTGAAAACTAATAAATGAGAAATTTTCTGTTTCTCTTTTCATTTTTGTCGCTTTTTGCATGTAAAAAAGCACAAAAAGTAAAAGAAACTACCCCAAAAGAAATACAAACCTCCGCTAAATCTTTCTCAGAAGGAAAAGAAAGCATAGATGCAATATTGGGTAATTCCATCAGTCCCGAATGGTTTTCAGGTAGAGGTACGCTTTCTGCAACGATTAATGGTGGAAGCATGGATTTGGACATGAGTATTCAGATCCGCAAGGATAGCGCCATACTTTTGGTACTAAGAAAATTTGGTTTCGAAGGGGCAAGGGCATTGATTACCAATGATTCGGTGTTCCTGATCAATAGAATGGAACAGAATTTTGACAAAATGCCCCTCAGCTTTTTGTCAGATAAATTCAACCTGCCGCCACAATTCAATTCTATTCAGCAATTGCTGTTGGGTAATCCGTCTCAACTGGATTTGCAAAAACCTTACGAGTTAAACACGCAGGACAGTCTGCTATACCTTACTTCGCACTCTGCAAAACTTGACGCATCCTATCAGATCAGTAAAAAGTCGATGAAATTGCTTACTGCTTTCTTTGAAGAGTCGGGTACAGCTTCAAAAATGACGATGAACTTTGAAAACTACAGAGTAACCGGCCTTCAAAAAGAATTTTCTTACGAAAGGATGATCCGCTTCTTCAGCCCGGATTCGGGAAATGGCGAAGTGCAACTCAATTTCGAGGAAGTAGAATTCAACGTACCTAAAAACATCAGATTTCAGATTCCGGCACATTACCAACGCAAGTCTTACTTAAAGAACTAAGCAGATTTCTTATTTATACAGCGCAGCATACTTGGCAATGTATTTCCCTATAATATCAAATTCGAGGTTTACTTTGTCTCCCGCTTTCAGGTATTGGAAAACCGTGTGTTCAAAAGTATAAGGGATTATCGCCACTTCAAAAATATTGTCATGCGGATTTATCACAGTCAGACTCGTACCATTCACACAAATAGATCCTTTGTCAACTAGGATGTGTTCCGGGCCCGGTACATACTCAAATCGATATAGCCAGCTGCCATTGAGATCTGTCACTTCTAAGCAAGTACCCATTCCGTCCACATGACCTTGGACCATATGCCCATCCAGACGCGCACCCATTTGCATGGCTCTTTCCAGATTCACATAGTCGCCAACTCGCAGATTTCCAATATTGGAACGTTGCAAGGTTTCCTCAATGGCAGTTACTTTATAATGCTCTCCATTAACCTCAACAACTGTCAGACAAACACCATTGTGTGCAACACTTTGATCAACTTGCAATTGTTGCGAAAGCGAAGTGGCCACAGTAAAATGTAAATTGCTGCCCTCAGCCTCTATTTTTTCTATTTTTCCTAAAGTCTCAATAATTCCTGTAAACATCTATTTATAATTTTTGTAAAGGTAAATTTATAAATCTTTTTCAAATGCCACTCATTCCTTGCTTCCTCAGTTGAATAAGTTATTAGTAGTATTCTAGTAATTATTTGCAATTTTTCCACTTGAATTCATCTCTTTACTATTTGCAATAATATCTTGCATTACTGTGTATTGTAATGAAATAGCTAAAAAACTGAGGTAAAAAGCAGGATTCAGCTGCTTTTGATAATTCAGAAAATCATGATTCCTTTGCAGGACTAATTCGATAATACAAAGCTATAGACTCTAAAAGTACTATAAATAACTGCAATGTGGACATCAATTAAAGCGGAAAAAACATAACAAAACAACAGCAAATATGTTGATAAAACATGTTTTGTTTTTAACACGAATCATAACTTAAAATCCTAACTTTGGGTTTTAAATAGAAACAATATGAAAGCAGTACGACCACTAATTTTAGTTACCAATGACGATGGCATAATAGCTCCGGGCATCAGAAATTTGGTAGAGATAGCCAAAGAATTTGGCGAGGTGATAGTAGTCGCTCCGGATACACCACAGTCCGCCAAAGGGCATGCCATCACCATACATGATATTATCAGGGTGAATAAAGTTCAGGTTTTTGATGATGTCGAAAGCTATTCTTGTAGTGGTACTCCAGTGGATTGCGTAAAAATGGCCAAGCATACCCTACTTAAAGGACGACAAATTGATCTTTGTATTTCAGGCATTAATCACGGATCAAATGCTTCCGTGAATATAATCTATTCGGGAACCATGTCTGCAGCGATGGAAGCCTCCATGGAGGGAATTAAAGCTATCGGATTTTCGCTTTGTGATTTTAGTTTTGAAGCTGATTTTTCAGCTGCTCGTTACTACATCTGGAAATTAATTGGTTGGGCCCTGAATACGGACATGAATAGTTGCAAGCTGCTTAATGTGAATATACCCAAACTTCCTTTCGATTCGATCAAAGGTATAAAAATCTGCAGGCAAGCAGAAGCACGCTGGCAGGAAGATTTTCTGGAAAATAAAGATCCGAACGGAAGAAATTATTACTGGCTTTCAGGGAAATTCGTTTGTGACGACCGAGATAATGATACCGATATTTGGGCATTAGATGAAGGTTATGTATCTGTGGTACCTTGTCACCACGACTTAACCCACTATGGTGCACTGGAATCTTATAAACATGTAGAATACAATAGTGATGAGCAATAAAGATGTATCGATACTAATAACGGGTGCCTCTGGACTAGTAGGGTCATATTTACTATTACATCTTGTAAGACAAGGTTATAGCAATATTCGTGCACTACACAGAAAAGACAGCAACCTCGAATTATTAGAATCCATTAAAGATAGAATAAACTGGATTGAAGGCGATATTTGCAATTATTACGATGTTGAACAAGCAATGAACGGAGTATCGCAGGTGTATCATTGTGCGGCAATAGTTTCATACGATAGCAGGGACTACGATTATATAATGCAAACTAACGTAGAAGGCACCGAGAATGTAGTCAATGCAGCATTGGAATTAAAAATCGACAAACTCGTACATGTAAGTTCAACAGCTGCCATAGGCAAAGACAAAAACAAATCAGCACTTGATGAAAATGCAAAGTGGTCGAGAAATCCTGATCTTAGCTCCTACGCTATCAGTAAATACCTTAGCGAACAAATGGTGTGGCGCGGTTGGGCAGAAGGACTCAAGGTAGCTATTGTAAATCCTTCAATTATTATTGGTGCAGGAAACTGGTCAAGAAGCTCTGCAAAATTATTTCTTCAAGTTTGGAATGGTCTTAAATTTTATCCATTAGGCAGCACCGGTTTTGTCGACATACGGGATGTTGTTGCTTTTATGCACTTAATAATGGAAAGCGATATCAACGGAGAACGTTACGTTTTGTCTGCGGAAAACCTATCGTTTAAGACCGTATTTGAAAAAATAGCAAACGGACTTGGAAAAAAAATACCACAAATAGCTGTCAATCCATTCCTTAGAGAACTATCCTGGCGAATAGAGTGGTTAAGAAGTAGAATTAGTGGGAAAAAAGTTCTAATTACTAAAGAGACCGCGCGACTTTCAGCTCAAAATTCTGTCTACGATAATTCAAAGTCAAAACAAATTCAGGGCTTCATGTACCGCAAGATCGATAAAAGCATCCGAGATACTGCAAAGAATATGAATGAAAGCGCAAGCAACAACTGGAAATTGAAACCACTGCCATTTGACTAAATTATTGATGTACAACTGCTAATAAATTAACAGAAACTATATAAAACAATAACTAAATAAATTATTTTGCAAATTTTGTTTTAAAATATTTTGTTTTAAATATAAATTGTTTTATGTTTGCCTCGGATTTAAAAACGATTTGTCTTAAATGTATTTAACTCATTGAACAACATAGTTGTAAAAATCCAAAGCATTAAAGAGAAAAAATAAATAACTATTATTCAAGCTAAAAATTGCAAATCATGCAGAAAGATGAGAAATTAAAAGCACTGCAGACTGTCGTTGATCGTATCGATAAAACCTACGGTAAAGGAACAGTAATGCGTCTGGGCGATAGACAGGTGATTGATGTTGAAGTAATATCAACCGGGTCACTTACTTTAGATCTAGCTTTAGGTATAGGCGGACTTCCTAAAGGAAGAATTGTTGAGATTTATGGTCCTGAATCATCAGGTAAAACTACCCTGGCTATTCACGCCATTGCAGAATGCCAGAAAAAAGGTGGAATAGCGGCTATGATTGATGCCGAACATGCGTTCGATCGCTCGTACTCTGAATCTTTAGGAGTAGATACAGATAATCTTCTCATCTCACAACCTGATAATGGAGAACAAGCATTGGAAATTGCTGAAAATCTGATTCGATCAGGTGCTATCGATCTGATTGTAATTGATTCAGTAGCGGCTTTGGTTCCCAGAAGCGAAATTGAAGGTGAAATGGGTGACTCTAAGATGGGTCTACAGGCAAGATTGATGTCACAAGCTATGCGAAAACTGACCGGAACCATTGGACGAACGGGATGTTGCTGTATTTTTATCAACCAACTACGCGAAAAAATCGGTGTCATGTTCGGAAATCCAGAAACTACCACAGGCGGAAATGCCCTTAAATTTTATGCTTCTATTCGGTTGGATATCAGAAAATCCGGAGCCGCTATCAAAGACAAAGAAGGCAATCTTACAGGTAATCATGTGAAGGTTAAAGTTGTAAAAAATAAACTTGCTCCACCATTCCGTGAAGCAGAATTCGATATAGTTTATGGAAGGGGAATTTCCAAGTCAGGAGAAATTGTCGATCTTGGAGCTGACCATGATATAATCCAAAAATCCGGTGCATGGTACGCTTACAATGGCGCCAAAATCGCACAAGGAAGGGATGCAGCAAAACTATTTATCGAAGATAACCCGGAAGTCGCTGCAGAAATTGAAGCCAAAATTAAAGAAAAATTAGCCAGCATGCGAATAGTTGTTCCTGCAGGTGATAAAAATATGGACGATTTTGATCTTGACTAATCAATATCAAATCTCTGTTTGAACACTACTGCCTTTCTTACTTTTTCCTGCGGTATTATGTGTCAACAAGACTGTTTTAATAATAAAAGAGGCTGTTCCTTAGTATGGAAACAGCCTCTTTTCTGTTCAACATGATAACATTTCACCAATATATCGTGTCACAATTGATTGAATTTTGATTAATATTCTTAAGTCAAATGCCTTTAAATTGCATTGGCTATAAGTGCAAGCAAAACTCAAAGTTGTCCCGTGAAGTCCCACTTAATCACACTATTGTTCATTTTTATCTGCTCATTGTCTGCGAACGCGCAACACAATGTACGATTGTACGATCTACTAAATGAACTTAAATACGCAACTCAGGACACCGCAAAAGCAGATATTCTAATAAAACTTGCAAAAGAATATGCATCCATAGACGTTACTAAAACTATTGGCAAAGCGGAAATCGCCTTGATGATAGCCAACAACCTTAACGATGAGCAACGACTCTTCACTTCACTAATCATACTTAGCGAAGCCAATTACCAGCGACAGAACCTAAATGCTGCCGCTAAATATCTCAGTCAGGCACAACAATTGAAAAAAGTGCTTCAAAATTCCATTCAAAAAGCTAAACTACTGGGGATAGAAGGAAAAATCTTCCTTGCTCTCGAAGAATACGAAAAAGCAGCAGCGGCATTGCAACAGCAACAAAAAATCTATGAAGCAGACAGCAACTGGGCAAAATCAATCGATATCGCCAATACCTACTTCGAACTTGGAGAGCTCAATTATATTCAAAATTCATACAATGAAGCTATCTACTACTACCTGAAATCACTAAACATCAGAAAAGCCTTAAATGACAACCAAAGTACAATTGAAGTGCTTAACGCACTAGGTAAAACTCACTTAAAAATTAAAAATTTCCAAAAAGGACTTGATTTCTGTAATGAAGCACTTTTTCTTACCGACCCCTTAGTAGAAAATAACTTACTTGGTGATATTTATCTCCACCTGGCAAGCGCTCTGGATGAACTAAACAACAAGACTGATGCCATTCAAAAACTTGATAAAGCTCAGATTATCGCTGAAAACAGAAATAATGCATTCCAATTGGCAAAAATCAAACTTAAAAGGGGAAATATCTACGAAAAATCTTCAGAAAATAATTTGGCATTGGCACAATATCAAGAAGCAATTCAGTTGGCTGAAAAGGCTGGAAACAAAGCATTAAAAAGAGAAATATTTGAGGTTGTATACCAATACTATGATAAAATAGGTGACATCAGAAATGCTTACTTGTCCTTAAAGAATCTAACCAGTATCAGAGATTCCTTACGTTCAGAAGAACAATCTAAACAATATATTATCAATAAAATTAGGTTCGAAACAGAGAAAAAAGAACAGGAAAACCAAAAACTGATCGCAAAGCAACTTGAGAATGACATTACAATCCAGCGTCAAAGAACATCGAATTACATACTTTTGGTATTATTACTGGCAGGAACAATTGCGGGATATGCATTATAACCTGAGTTCGATTATTAAAATAAGCAAATTTGATTAGAATTCGTCACGT
>JBMOJB010000105.1:0-12746 GCA_049316985.1 Saprospiraceae bacterium
GTCTCGGGTTTTTTTTCTGTTTCCGGTTTTGTTATGTCATAATTAGCTTTGCCGTCTTGCAAGACATAAATATTAATTTCCGGCGCTTCCAAATGAATACTTCTAATTGGAATTACATCTTTGCCACTTACGACGGCCCAAAAATCAAGGTTTAAATCAAAATACCTGGATTTTAGTAGCTGTACGCCATCAAAGTCATTTTTTCCGATAACTGATAGGTCATTGATACGGAGGTTTATTTTTGGAAAACTTCTAAAGAGAGAAATATCAACGTCTGAAAAATCCACAGTTGCTTCAATATTTTCGTTAATACCGGTTTTAACTTTTGTTAAAATTTTATCCTTAAAAAAGTAAGGTACACTAAATGCAGTAATCAGTAGTATGACTACTATGGCAGAAATTGAGATTGCTATTTTCTTTATCATAATTGTGTCAAAAATAATTAAACAATAGTCGACCGTACAACTTTCCAATGGGTTGTAACGTCTTTAGTTATAACGAATAAATAATGGAGGATATTCAAAAAGGCCTTTAATTATTTATTAAAGAAAGTTAAAAATTTCGGCAGGAAATTTTGATGTCAAGTAGATTCTGTAAGCAATATTCTTAGTAATATTCATTACCTGACAATCAAATGACATATTTAGTAAAAAATTAACATTTTTAAAAAATCATTTGGAATCATTTTGCGTTAATATGTATGTCTATTATAAAAAAAGGAATAAAAAAAATTAAGTTTTTCGTATAATAAGAGACTTGTTTAAAGTTGGTTTTTCGTTTTGTTTTGATGCGTTCGTCCCGGTAACACGGGATGGACGTTTTTTTTTAAGTTAACTTGCGGAAGATTGATATAAACTGGGGTGAATTGAGTTTTCGAAGCATTTATCTAATTTGAAAATTTGCCTGCCTGCCGGTCGGCAGGATGATTTGAAAATTTGATAATATTGATAGATCAACTTCGTTGATTATTTTTTCAAAGGCTTTCAATTTACTTGTAAATTGCTTTATAGCTATCAAAAAATTTCTTCGAAGAAGAAAAAATCACTCCGAAGGAGTCCAAAACATCATCAAATTTTCAAATCATCAAATTTTCAAATTGTTAAAATGGTGCATCATCGGCATTCATTTTGGACTGAAATCGCATAGATTGGGCATCAGCATAGGGGTCTGAAGAAAATGCCGCCGCACTAAAGTTGTTGAAATTAGGATCATCCAGATTGCCAAATTTAGCAAAGTCAGCAGTAAATTTAAGTTTAATGGTGTCTAAAGCACCATGACGATGCTTTGCGATGATAAATTCTGCCACCCCTTTGAGCGATGCTCCATTTTCATCTTCATGGATTCCGTAATATTCCGGACGGTAGATAAACGTTACCATATCAGCATCTTGTTCGATCGCGCCAGATTCACGTAAGTCTGAAAGTTGTGGTTTTTTACTTCCTCCGCGGGTTTCGACTGCCCTGCTCAACTGAGAAAGTGCAATAACAGGTACTTTTAATTCCTTTGCCATACTTTTCAAAGCTCTCGAAATATTCGAGATTTCCTGTTCGCGATTTGAATTTTTCCCATCTGCACTTGTTCCGCTCATTAATTGTAAATAATCGATAATAACCATTTGAATATCATACTTCATTTTCATGCGACGGCATTTTGCACGAAGTTCGAAAACATTGATACTGGAACTATCATCTATATATATCGGAATATCGTTCAGCTTATCGATTGCTTTATGCAATTGAGGCCATTCGTACGCTTCTAGTTTTCCGTTTCTCAATTTTCCACCTTCTATTTCCGCCTCCATGGATATCAATCGCTGTGCAAATTGCAAACTGGACATCTCCAAAGTAAAAAGTGCTACAGGTTTTTTAAAATCGACAGCAGCATTTCTGGCCAATGCCAATACCATACTGGTCTTACCCATACCGGGTCTTGCGGCGATAATAATAAGGTCGGATGGCTGCCAACCGGAGGTCATCCGATCCAGATCTGTGAATCCGGTAGGTACGCCTGTAAGTCCGTCTTCCTTCTTTGACAACTCTTCTATCTGGCGCAGCAATTGACCGGTCAATGATGACATCGTTTCCTCCGAACGGTTCAAGTTGGTTTCAGCAATTTTGAAGAGCTGATTTTCTGCACTGTCCAGTAAATCAAATACGTCAGTAGAATCTTCGTAAGCTTCTCTGACAATTTGTGTAGACACTCGAATCAGTTCTCTTTGGATATGTTTTTGCGCGAGAAGCCTTGCATGGAATTCAATATTAGCTGCAGAAGCCACTTTATTGGTGAGTTCAACTAGGTAATATCCACCGCCAATTTTTTCTAATTGTTCTTTTTTCTTGAGTTGTTCTGTAACTGTGAGTAGATCGACAGGTTGAGAATTATCATAAAGTGAACGCATTGCTGCATATATGTGCTGGTGTGCGTCCAGATAAAAAGTATTTGGGCTAATTACATCTAAGATGATCGACATGGCGTCTTTATCAAGCATAAGTGCACCTAAAACAGCTTCTTCTAAAGGAATTGACTGTGGAGGCACCTTTCCATACACCATATTAGAAATGTCCGAAGTATTTTTTTTGCCTCTGGGATTATTTTTGTAATTGTCGGTATTGTTATTACTATCGCCGGCAGAGCGGGGAACAATATCTTTCTCGTCCATTTGAATCAAGTATTTTAAGGTGTGGCAGATGCGCTACAGGTATTCTTCTATAAAGAAGTTGAATTTCAACATCAAAATTAAGTCATTTTTTTCGGTTGCGCTCTTTTTTTTACCAACATTAATTTGTTAATCTCTGTTGAATTGGGGTACTTTGTCTTTTGATCATTTTAAGATAAGTAGGATTTAGTTGAAAGACAGATAAATATATGGCTAACGTTAATGTATTTTTTGAAAAGAATAAAAAGCAAATAGGAATTGTATTAGGAATATGTTTGTTAGTTTGGGGTGCAGTTCGCATATATGAAAAGTACAATCCTAGTCCTGAAATGTCCTTTTACTATGCCAAAAGCACTTTAGATCTATCTAAACAAGAAGAACAAATTTTGCTTGAAAACCCCAAGAGCCCACTTTATTTTCATCTGATGGATGTTGTTTGGGACAGTGACAAACAATTTGCCATACCTACTGCTCAAATTCGTCTTGAAAAATCTTTACCACAATTTTTAACTATAGTCCCTGTAGTAAATATCGCGAATGAGGTCTTTGAGCACATCAACAGTGCCGACGCAGATGGTTTAGCGCAAATGATTGCCAAACGAATCGAAGACAAATTAATGGAAGGGAATGGAGTGGTTAATCCAATTCAATCACTGCAGTTAGATTGTGACTGGACTCCCGAGACGAAAGACAGGTATTTTGTTTTTATTCAGTCATTGGCTAATTCATTTGATTTTCCTATTACAGTAAGCGTTCGATTGCACCAGATAAAGTTTAAGGAAAAAATGGGTATTCCACCGGTCAAAAGAGTTATGCTTTTTTACTTTAATTCCGGCGAACTTAATGAATCGAAAACCAGAAATGTTTATAGCGATTCTGCTTTTCCTAATGATTTCCTGTCGCAAATTGAACAATATCCAATGCCAATGGATTTAGGTATTTTGTTATTTGGCTGTGGTCAAATTAAGCGCAATGATAAAATCATACATTTGCTGGATAATCTAAGCAAAGAGGATTTGACAGATAATCTCATTTTTGAGCAGATCAGTCCAACGGATTTCAAAGTGCTCGATGATATTACACTTAAAAATTTTCGTTGTGTAAGCGGTGATAACATTCATTTGGAAACTATCGAGAATAATCAGCTTAGCAGTACTTGTGCTGCACTTGCTCCGCACCTTAAAAGAGAAAAAAGGAACATTTGTTTTTACCAACTCGATGATGTGCTACTGAAAAATTACCCTAACGGATTTTTAAAGGGATTGGTTAAGGTATTGGACTAAAACAGTGGATTCATCAGGGATCTTAGAGCGGATACCGCACATGCTGTCGATGGTTCTATTGGAATGCGAGGGGATTCTAAGATTATTCAACTTGTTCATGTGTATGTCTTTTGTGGAAAGAGGTCCTAGTCAACCATTTTTTGCGTAGTTAGAATACTAGGTCGACATACTTTCATGGGCCGGTTTTTAACAGGTCATTTACAAACGTCGCTTATTTTTTTGACAGGAATCTCTATTCAAACCATTTATTTAGATATATCGTTTGAAAAATAGTTAATTGTGAATCATCTCTGTTTCCTTCTAAGGAGTCTGTATTTTAAATAAAATTAATATTTTACATCATCTAAAACTACGAAGTATGTTTAGAAATTTAGTTTTGAGTTCAATTTTTCTTATTTCTTATTTCCTATCTGCAGGACAGTCAAATTTAAAAACCAGAACCGTTGCGAAAAACTTAGACACGCCATGGGAAATTCTTTGGGGGCCGGATGATCATATATGGTTGACAGAACGACTTGGTAAAATCAGTCGGGTAAATGTAGCTTCAGGAACGGTAAGCGAGGTAATTCAGATCTCCGAAGCAAAGGAAGTAGGAGAGGGAGGTTTGCTGGGATTGGTACTTGATCCTGATTTTAAGACAAATAGTTACTTTTATGTGGCATACAACTATTTTGCGACAGGAAATGATTATCGAGAAAGAATAGTCCGATTCACTTTTAATGTTGCTAGCGGAAAAGCGGGAGAACCATTTATTTTACTGGATAATATCGATGGCGCGAACAATCACAACGGTTGCAGAATGACTATATCCAAAGACAAGAAACTGTTTTTAACAACAGGCGACGCGCAAATTACCAGTACTTCACAAAATTTAAATAGTATCAACGGAAAAATACTTCGGATTAATCTGGATGGTTCCATTCCGAATGATAATCCGAAAGTTGGAAGCCCCATATGGAGTTGGGGACACAGAAACGCACAAGGGCTTGTTTTTTCTCCAGACGGAAACATACTTTATAGTAGCGAACATGGTGCCAATAGTGATGATGAAATCAACATGATTAGCAAAGGAAGAAATTATGGTTGGCCTAAAGTAGAAGGCTTTTGTGACAATGCCTTAGAGACCACTTTCTGTAAGGATAGCAATGTAGTAGAGCCACTCTTTGCATGGACGCCTACGTTGGGAGTCGCCGGCATTGATTTATATGATAAAAATTTGATTACAGATTGGAAAAATAGTTTGTTGGTAACGTCCTTAAAAGGAAGCAGGGTTTCCCAGCTGCAACTTAGTTCCGATGGCAAAAAAATCCTGAAGGCTACGGATTATTTTTTAAATAATTTTGGTCGGCTGCGCGATGTTTGTGTTTCTCCGGACGGGAAAGTATATATAGCGGTTAGTAATAAGGACGGAAGGGGCGCTCCAAAATCAGAGGATGATAAAATAATTGAAATTTTTCCTGCCTCGACTGCTACTTTTGAAACTAAGGAAGGGCATTTGATTGCCATTTATCCTAACCCTTCCAATGGAGTGTTAAGGATTTCTAATAATAATGCTGATGAAGAGATGGCCATTTACAGTATCTTTTCAATTTCAGGTGAGCTCGTTTCATCCGGAACAATAGCAGGAAATCTGGCAGAAATTGTGCTGCCTAAAACATACAGCGGTTTAGCAGTATTGCATTTACAGATTGGAAACGAACACTTCTTTGAGAAAATTTTGATAGCTCAATAAGCGATTGTAAATATCTTAAATGCAAACTCAAGCCCTATACTTTCATTGACTTATGCATTTTCTGGAACAACTTGTTCAATTAAAAAATATGAGGCTGGCAGCATTTCGCTGACAGCCTCTTTGCATTTTGTAAAAATTAAGTCTTATTAATATTGGGCGGAAAAACCTGAAAGTAAGAAAAAATCTAACCGATTACTTTTTTTGCTGCATCAAGATCAATTTCTTTTTCCCATTTGGCCACGAATATAGTCGCCACTGCATTTCCCATGATATTGGTTAGGGCGCGGCCTTCACTCATAAATCGATCAATACCAAGAATCAATGCAATTGATGCAACAGGGATACCGCCCACGACCGGTAGTGTTGCTGCAAGGGTAATAAATCCGCTACCGGTAACACCTGCAGCTCCTTTGGAAGTCAATAGCAGCACAAGTAATAGTGTGATTTGGCTGTTGATATCAAGAGGAGTATTCGTCGCTTGTGCCAGAAATACAGCTGCCATCGTTAAGTAAATCGAAGTGCCATCCAGATTAAAAGAGTAACCGGTTGGTACTACCAAACCGACAACAGGTTCAGAGCAACCGGCTTTTTCCAGTTTGAGCATCAAGCCCGGTAAAGCAGCTTCAGAAGAAGATGTACCCAACACTATCAGCAATTCTTCTTTTAAATAGGAAATCAGGCGGAAGAGGTTAAAGCCAGCAAATTTAAGTATACCACCCAATACAATAACGATGAATAAGATGCAAGTTGTGTAAAATGAAATCATAAGTTGACCAAGCGATGCTAGAGATTCCAGTCCATATTTGCCAATCGTAAAGCTCATTGCACCCAAGGCTCCGAATGGTGCGACCTTCATAATCATGTTAATTATTGTAAACAGACTCGTTTCTAAAGACTGAATCCCTCGAAGCAATGGCCTGGCTTTGTCACCTATTTTAGATAATGCAAAACCTAACAAAACAGAAAAGAATAGAACCTGGAGCAAATCGCCATTGGATAGTGCACTAACGATATTTTCTGGAATAATATGCAAAACAAAATCTAACGCGCTACGACTTTTCCCTTCAGTGACATACCCTTGAATAGAAGCGGCATCGAGCGTTGCGCAATCTACATTCATACCGGCTCCAGGTTGAAAAAGATTGACCACAGCCAAACCTATTATCAATGCGAACGTCGTCACTACTTCAAAATACAAGATTGCTTTTATCCCAACCCGTCCTATTTTTTTTGTGTCTTGCATTCCGGAAATACCTGTTACTATCGTACAGAAAATAACCGGAGCAATCATCATCTTTATCAACTTGATAAACGCATCACCCAAAGGTTTAAGTTGCACTGCAAACCCCGGATTAAAATGCCCAATCAAAATTCCAATGCAAATGGCTATCAGGACTTGCACATATAAGATCTTAAAATACTTCATGTTATTTTATGGGGTTTAATTTTGCAAGAGATGTTCAGGCTGATAAAATTTATTAAGGAAGCGATTGATTACTTTAGCTGCTTATTTTCATCTCTCCAAAACCAATAGAAATGAACATAGCAGATGCAGCGATAATAGCTTGGTTTTAGGTTGATGCTATTATCGCTGCTTGACTACTAAATTGAGAATCCTGTAAATTTAGGATAAGTTATAGCCACCACTTAACCTTTTGACTCGCGATGGCTGGCTTGAAAAGGAAGTTAAAACTATTTTGTAGAAGGTAGTCCTATATTGGTATAATCCCACTTCCTATCTTCGGAGACTCTCCATTCGGAGTTGTCGGCATTTGTGCCTTTGGTTTTTGACCAATCCGCATTTGGATCTTTACTGGCAGCTTTGCGCCAGAATGTTCTGTTTCTTGTGTCTTTGTTTTGGTCTGCTACTGTCCAGATAATGTTATTTCGTGCACTTACTGCACCTTGGGCGGTAACTCTTGCAACTAATGGACTTCCAAAAGCATCTACAATCTTATAGCTATTGCCATTTAAGGTAAAAGTTCCTGCAGCATCTTTTTTTAGTAAAGCAATAGCACTGTTGCCACTTAACTGCAATGGCATACTTGAATTGGCTGCAAGCGTGCTGCTTGTTCCCCATGTGGTATCTCTTTTGATTGTAGCTGCATCTGCTTGTGGTGATGCGATGACATAGCATTTTCCTGTTGCTAAAGATTTGTTTAATGTTATAAAAGATCCTACAGCAGAAAAATTCCAGTTGCTTAGCGTTGAAGTGTCCGTTACCGCATAATAGCCAATTGCATAGTTGGAGAGTTCAACTGTCTTTCCCGTACCATTGTATAATTCTACATAGTGACTTCTTGCTCCTGCAGCTAATGGGTCAGTATTAATTGCAGTAGACATTTCAGAAATTATCAGGTCCGATGCGACGGGAACGACTGGAATCGGATCCGGATCATCATCTTTTGATTTACATGCGCTCATCATTGTCAAAAGTAGTAGTGTATAAAATATACCTCTTTTCATTTTTTTTTACATTAAAATTTGAATTGCAATATTGCTTGACCATTTCCCCGTTGAGACGGATGATGTTTTCTTTTCAATATATGAAGTGTTTAATCCTATCTTGATCGCATTGTTTTTGAAAAATCTGTTTACACCAAATGTATACCAGTTTTGGGGTTGGATAAGCGAACTTACTAATTCAGATTCTGCTGAAATGCTGCTAAATCGTCCATCAATGGCCCATCCATTTTTAAAATAGTAAGAACTTTGAAGGTTGATAGCTGTGCCAACATTATAGAATCTACTGGCAACTGATGCACTTAATTTCTCAGTTGCTGCTGGGTTGGTAAATAGATTATTTGTAATAACTGATGCTTGCGTAAATTCACCGACTAATGCAAAGCCGTGATATTTAAAGATGAAATCAGCAATAATTTTTCTGTAGTTGGCATAGTCTCTCTGGCCCGATTTGTTAAATATACCACTTATGTTTGCATTGTCAGATCCCATCGGGCTCCCGGCTTTCGCATTGTAACTTCCTGCAATTCCCAGTGCTAGTTTAGCACTTTCTTCCCGATAGAGATCATGTGCGATAAAAGCATTGTTTTTGATGAAATCACCAAAAGGCATTATGTCCACCCGGCCACCATACTTAAATCCCGTATTTGGTTGTGCGTCGAAGAAATTCTGTCCTTCCCCGGTCGTGAGTGAGGCGGATGGATAGATTCTCCATTTATTCAAGTTAAAATTTGCCTCAAGGAAGAGGCCTCCTTCGCGCGTTGCTCCGACGAAATTTTGCATTAAGCCACCATAAGTGGTTCCTTCAGCAGATTTTCCTGCGATAGATTGACCCATGTTCTGAGCATAGCGTTCATCTGCCATCGCCAGACGATTGTTGGTGTTGGTCTGTCTTTGTCCGAAAATTACATTCAATTTCTTTTTTAGAAAATTAAATCCAATCCACCCTTCAAGTATTGGCGATACCCCGGTTAAGTCGGTTACAATTCCCATTGACATTCTATTATTAAATCCTTTGGCAGAAAGCGCTATCCTAACCAGATTTAATGACATCCTGTTCGTGTTGGTTTGAACTCCAGCGGAGTCAAATCTATTAAGCTGCAGCCCTGGTTGAATTGTGCTTAGGAGATTAAATTTCGTTCCTTCACCCTTACCTAATGTTAAAAACGTTCCTTCCCCGGATATGTAAGTTAATGTGGAATCAACTTGTGAGAACGAATTCAAACCCGTCTGTGCAGCTGTTTTTAACAGAAATGCAATAGAAAAAAATATGATAGATAGCGATTTTTTCATTTTTGATTTTTTTGAATCACAACTGCAGGGTTAGTAGCATTTGTGCATAATAATTTCGAGTAAGTGTCGCAGTTTGTAATTCGTTTTTGAGTTCATCAAATCCGATTTCTGCTTGAACTTTAAGATTATGTCCTGACAGATATTTCGAAACCACCAAAGTATAGTATCGGTCATAATCTGCAAAATTATCAGAAACTTGTGAAGCTTTCAGTTTCGAATAACGAGCTCCAAGTGCCCAATTATTTGGTAGGACATATCCAGACTGCAGATTAATACCGGTGCCCAGATTTAACCTGGATAAAACAGTGTTTTTCGTTTGTTCGTTAGTTTGAGAAGTATTGTAAGGTATAAATCTTCCGTTCAGTCTAAATTCACCGGTAATACCAATCGGAACGGATGCTCTTGTTGAAACAAAACTTCCCAGGGAGTAAAAGCCGCGATATTTAAACAAATAATCGACTCCAAACTTGGAATAGTTAGGCAGAATAATCTTTTGATTGATGTCACCATATATATACCTTCCACCATTTGTGCCGGTTGCCGACGAAGCTCCATTGTTATAGTTGTATACGATTCCGACCACTAATTTGGGCTTTTCTTCTCGGGCCAGATCATCCATATAGTACTCACCGCCTCTTGAAAACTTGTCAAAAGGAAGATAATCAATGCGTATTCCATATCTGAATCCACCGAAGTTTTTTTGTGATGCCGATCTGCTATCTCCTGTAGTGATCGAAATATAAGGTCTTAACAAATGTCGGCCACCTAGTTTGTAAATGCCACGATATCTAATTCCATAGTCAAAAATGGCATCAAATGATCCTGAAACGGCACTTCTATTGATAAAACCAAGACTTTCACCTTCTATTCTCGTTTCTCTGGAATCGATATAATCTGCACGAAGTCCGAAGTTGAAAGAATGAACAATACTAGGTCTGAATTCAAAATATGCCTCCTGTAAGACTGTATTAAAAGATCGTGTTCCCGATGTGGTACTTTGAAAATTAGCAGGAAAATTTATTCTTCCATAAACATAACATCTTTTATCAAAAATATTGGCCGAAACACTTAAACGAGCGCGGCTAATGCTAAAAGTAGAATTAATATCGCTGAGATTTTTTTCCTTAGTATCAAATGAATATAAAGTCTGCAAGCTTTGTGTCATGTTGAGAAATCCATTGGCAGAACGTACTGTAACACCGTCACCTAATACATAGCTTTTTCTGATTTTCAGTATATGGAATGATCCCGACGGCTGCACGTAGTTTTCAGTTGCGCTGTTGATATTCCGTTCATCCATTTGCGCTTTTAAAGAAGCAGGCAATAATAAGGCAATAATAATGGGGACTATTGGTATTTTCAGTTTTTTCATTTTAAGTCCTAACTATTGAATATCCATAAAGAACAGTGAAAACGCAAATTTGCCCATCTCACCATTAGAATGGCCGACTTTAGGTACGAAAATCTGTGTCCAATTAAATGGCAATTTCAGCTCAGATGCCTGTTCTTTTGCTGTTTTATAATAAAATTTCCCCCTTTCAAAGCGATTTTTGCCTTGAGCATCTGCTTCTGCACTATCATTAAAATCCTTACTTTCTCTTTCTGTATCTTCCATACCTAATAAAACAAATAACTTATTAGAAAAAAAGGAAGACAAGTTGGATGGCCCAATGGGTGTATTCTTTAGCCCAAATGGAAAATCAATTGTATTATTGGTAGAAGTGTACCAGCCGGAATTTGCGATAGCTGATTTAATTACCTTGTTTTTAGGAACAAACATTAAGAATCTGTGTACAAATTGAGCGCCACCTGAATGTCCATATAAGTAGTAGCCAGTTGATTTGCTTTGTGTCTGCTTAACAACAGAGTCAAATAGTGGTTCGATCAGCGAAAAACTCCATTGCTCCTCCGGATTGAATTTTCTTTCGTTTTTGTTGTAGACATTTCCCATGTTGTACATCTCAAGGCTGGGGAAATCTTCCTTATCAAATTCGGGAGCTATGATTCTGCAACCAAAGACAGTAGCCGCATTCATCAAATCATCCATATAAGCAGAAGCATCGCGGTGTGCGCCGTGCATTACGACCACAATCGGCATGTTTTCGGCATTGGCCTTCGGACTAAAGTAAAATACTTTAATCGGATGTTTTAATTTTCCACCATTGTCAAAATTAAAAGAATGTTTACCGATCGTCGCATTGCTAATCTGTCCATTAGCAAACTGGGCGAAAAAAATCACAAAAAGTAAACATTTAAAATATCGCATAATGGATTTGAATATAACTTATTTTAAAATGAAATATTGATTTTAAAAACTTTATGTAGTACGCTGCGATGATTAGCACTTGATTTAATTTTATTTAAAGCAAAATTTGGCTAAGTTACATGAAGCTAAAAAACTAGTCTAGTTCTTCATATACTCCGTTATTGGATTCCCAGAAAATTGTGTCAATTGCATCGATTGATCCGTCTTGATTGTAATCTGCGTTGTAGTGATAATCATCAAAAAGTCCATTTTGAGTTTCCCACAAAATTGAGTCAACCGCGTCGACCGAACCATCAAAATTTGCGTCTCCTACGTACATAACGGAAACCGAAGTAGAAATTGCCTTTAGTGGAAACCCTCCATGTAAAGCAACTGAATTATCTGTGAAATTAAGGGCAGGACTACTGCCATTAAGAAAGATTGTTGCATTTGTCCTGAAACCGGTATGATTTCTATGTCCAATAGCAACATAATAATTTCCTGCCGGGGCGGATGTAAAAGTAAGTGCTGAGACTCCATCCATATCTACAATATCCCCATCAGCTTGTAGCAATGCTGCTTTGGTGTATTGCACGGACGTTGATCCTGGTGATCCTGTTCTCAATTGTACGAATACCCAGTCTACGATGGAGTTATTTCCGCTTACGCTCAGTATAGAAGGACTAATACTAGCGGCTGTAGTACCATTGTTGACATGAACAAATTTAGTATTTAGCGGTGCGCTAAAATATGGATCGTTCAAAGGAAAGGTTGTTAGAGTCTTCAGATAGTCCGCCATTAATCCAGTGCCAGTATTGTAGCTGTTGAGAAATACCTTTGCAGTTAGTTTCGGCGGTGACAAGATTGGGCCATCATTTGTAGCATCTGTGAAGTTTTGTGCGGAAATGGCAGTGAAAAAAATGATATTTATCGCAATTGGTAATATAGTTGCTTTTGCGATATTGTTGAGCGTATATATTTTCATTTTAGTTGTTTTTATTTAATGTTTTCAAAAATTATTTCAAGCCTGTTTTCACCTACACTTTTCGGATTTGAGGGATCAAATGTTAATTC
>JBMOJB010000106.1:0-12725 GCA_049316985.1 Saprospiraceae bacterium
TGCATTTATTGTTTTTTACTGCATAAACGATAAACCATTCACCTCCTACCACTTGGCTGAACTGTAATTTTATGATTTATGTGATTAATGTTTTGTCAATTGTTAATTGTCCATTGTTAATTGTCAATTGCTCTTCGCCATTTTCAAAAAAGCCTTCTTCCTCCCTTTCTCCTCCACTATCTGCACATAATACAAGCCATTCGCCCAGCTCGAAGTATCAAAAATCAGCGAGCTGGCATGCGATTCCTGACGTTGTATTATTCTCCCTACTGCATCGACTATTGTAATTTCACACGCCACACCCTCATCATTCTGCCACTTGATCGTTACTTGATCAGAAGTGGGATTAGGGAATAAAGTGGCTTGTAGGCTGGTCGCTTTTTCTTTGACAGCTATTGAATGTAGCGTATCACAAGGACTGCCCTTCAGCGCACCTAGCGCAAAATTAGGGTGATTCGGAACTCCATATGAATGATAAGAAGGTAACTCCAGTCCTCGTTGTACAAAATCGCAGGCAATTCCCTTTTTATTAGGTTCATTGATAACATGAAGGAATTCTATCGCCCCAGCGCAGGTAATATATATCTTGCCGTTGGGGGCCAATTGTGCCTTGTTAAAGTGCGATGTCTGTCCGAACTCATTCTTGTAACCGTCCCAGGTAGATATTAGGGTTTTAGTGCCCTCAAGATCACTAGCGTATAAATCGAATTGATACAAATTTGCATAAAGCGGTGCATATAAGAATCTTGAATTAGGTGAGATAGCTATTCCAACTGCTAACACATCATTATCAGGCTGACTGATCGATCTAAAATTACTTAACTCACCAGTACACCGATCAAAATCGTAAACTTCTCCTCTATCACCATTCAAGTTTGCATAGATCTTTCCATTAGGTGAAAAAACGGCCTGACCATCGCCAATAGAAATATTAGTTCCTATTCGCTGAGTAGAATGTACATGTGCACCTTCTGAATCAACAAGAATTTTATAAAATCTATTGGTATATAATTCTTGGCTTATCACCCACCAATCCCGACCATTTGCGTGCTTTACTGCAGCTAATTGCCCCATCGTCAAGGTGTCAGCTATTACGATTTTTTTCTTTGATATTACCTCACCTAAGTTACCATCCTTTTCCATGTCAATGATAGACATGAAAATTCGCATTGTACCAAAATCTGGGTATGGTTTGTCAACGTTAAAATATTCAGATTGAGAGTGCAACAATATGTACTTGAATTTTTGACCTGGAAATGGCAATAGTATGCCTGCTTGATCAATCCTCTCATCCATCAGTTTGTAAATTGACAGGTTACTATTTAACTTTTCTCCTCCTTGCAAAAACTTATAATTTTTATTGAATAAGGAGCTGCCATCATAAAAGACAATGATATTATGATTTGTATCGCAAATAGACACTCTATTTTCTTCTGGGTCAATATAATCAGTCAGATTTCTCTCCAATTTTGGATAGGGTTGTTTAGCAAAATTAAATTCTATCAATCCATATTTTTCTGCAGGTGAACTCGGTAGGATGCCGCTTGAGTAACCCATCAGCCATACATCGCCTTCGTGCTGTGCTTGTATCAAGTTAAACACACCAACTAACAATGACAAAGTGAAATATATTTTCATTACCTTACCCCTTTCTATCGTCTGAACTGTGATTTATATGATTAATATGATTTATGTGATTAAGTAAAAAGCATTTTCAACTTTCAACTATCACTTTTCAATTATTTTTCACACATTTCAAAAACGCTCTTCTCTTTTCTTTCTCCTCCACTATCTGCACATAATACAAGCCATTCGCCCAGTTAGATGTATCAAAAATCAGCGAGCTGGCATGCGATTCCTGACGCTGTACTATTCTCCCTACTGCATCGATTATGACAATCTCACAAGCCTCATTCTGATCATTCTGCCACTTGATCGTAACCTGATCAGAAGTGGGATTGGGAAATAATGTGGCTTGTAGGCTTACGCCTTTTTCTTTTACCGCTATCGAATGTAGCGTATCACAAGGACTCCCTTTCAGCGCGCCAAGCCGGTAGTTAGGGTGATTGGGTACACTAAATGCATTGTACTTAGGTAATTTTTGACCCCGTTGTACGAAATTACAAGAGTCACCACGTAGATTGGGGTTGTTAATTACATGCAGGCATGGACAAGCTCCTGAGCTACTGACGTAGATTTTGCCATTAGGCGCAAGCTGGGCGAGATGAAACCTTGTTGCATACAGATCATCTTGTCGATACCCATCATATTCTGCTATTAATTCTTCAGAACCGGCAAGATCATCAGCCAATAGATCGTACTGAAATAACTTCGTATCTCTTGAAATGTACAAATAACGAGAATTTGGTGAAACTGCAACACCGCCAGCACCTGCATCATTTAATTTATAGGTTACATATCTCGGATTGCTTAATATGCCGGAGCATCGGTCAAAATTGAACACTGCTACACTTGGACTTGGAAGATCTGTTGCTATATCAAAATTAATATAGTACCTTCCATCAGGAGAAAAGACAGCTCCCCCTGCACTGCTTGAGGAATCGGTGCCAATTTGCTGTACATCATGAAGATTCGCACGTGTTGGATCCAGCAGAACTTTAAAATACCTGTTTAGGAGGAAATCTTGACTAATAACCCACCAATCTCTACCATTTGCATGCCTTGTCGCAGTTAATTTGTTCGCTTCTATCGTATCGGGAATTACTATTTTCTTAGTTGGTGAAACTCTTCCTAAATTAGTGTTTTTTGATATGTCTACAACAGCCATTGATAGATTCGGAGCACATATAGCTGGAGCCGAATTCAGTGTTACTCCTAAATAAAAGAAGGCATATAAGTTGTGGGAATTTGGATAAGGCAATATGAGAGTATTTTGTTCAGAAGCCGAATTGTCTAAATGGAATACAGTATCCTTATTTACAAAAATACCACCATCCATATATTTATAGTTTCGATTGAATACGTGGATACCATTTGAAAAAATCAACAAATTGCCACTGCTATCTGAAATACTAGCGTTCGACTGATAGATGTCAATTTGCGCCGCAGGTTGCAACTTAAAATTAATACTATCTGCAAATGTCATACTAGTTATTTTAAACAAATCATTACCCCATGAGCTTAATATCCAAGTGTTATCTTCTTTTTGCGCAAAACAATAAAATGACGAACATGTATTTATTAAGATAATTATTAGAATTTTCTTCATTATAGTACAAAAGGATACTGGCCAAATTATAGAACAGTATCCTTTAATTTAAATTAGTGAATAATAACAATTTTTTGGTTAGCCACACATTGGTTATTTGACCAAATCTCGCAGATAATTAATCCATTATTTAGATTTGAGACTGAAATATCTCCGAATCCATTATTAATAGTCTTCTGTGTAAGCACTCTGCCTGTCATGTCTCGAAGAATTACAATGTACGATTCATTGTGTTCACAAGAAATAGTAATCTTATCCGAAGACGGATTGGGATAAATATTCACTTTTTCCTTCTGGGTTGTAATAATGGTTTCTGTCTTCACCATTCTTTGCAAATTTGGTTGAGCAGGCTCACAGCTTTCTTGGTAGATTTCATCTGGTAGGTATACATTTCTGATGGATCGAGCTTTATAGACTGCGTTTCCTTCTAACATTGCATTCATGTTGACATCCATTTAAATACTGCATAAATCTAACAAACTTATTGGAAAAATCAATCTATCTGTAATAAGTAAATCACTTTTATCTGTAAAATCATCCTGCTGCAAACCGCATAAAATTCGTCTGAACTGTGATTTATGTGATTAAGATGATTTCTGTGAGTAACTTATTGTCAATTGTCAATTGTCAATTGTCAATTGCTCTTCGCCATCTTACTGACACTCCAAAACCTAAAAATTCCTCCCCTTTAGGGGTCGGGGGCTGACAATCAGCAGCTTGCAACACAGCCATCGAGTAAAAAGTATTTCTTTTCGCATGCTCTCTGCTAGATTGCAAAAGTCACAGCGTCCGCCGTATCAGCCCCCGACCCCTAAAAGGGAGCACCGGGTGCATTTATTGTTTTTTACTGCATAAACGATAAACCATTCACCTCCTACCACTTGTCTGAACTGTGATTTATGTGATTAATATGATTTATGTGATTAAGTAAAAAGCATTTTCAACTTTCAACTATCACTTTTCAATTATTTTTCACACATTTCAAAAACGCTCTTCTCTTTTCTTTCTCCTGCACTATCTGCACATAATACAATCCATTCGCCCAGCTCGCGGTATCAATAATCAGTGAGCTGGCATGCGATTCTTGACGTTGTATTATTCTCCCTACTGCATCGATTATGACAATCTCACAAGCCTCATTCTGATCATTTTCTGCCACTTGATCGTGACCTGATCAGAAGTAGGATTGGGAAATAATGTGGCTTGTAGGCTGATTTCCTTTTCTTTGACAGCTATAGAGTGTAGCGTATCACAAGGGCTTCCTTTTAGTGCACCGAGGCGGTAGTTGGGGTGATTGGGCAGAGTCCATGCATTGGCGGTCGGCAGCTTAATTCCTCTAAGTCGAAAATCACAAGCAACTCCTTTTTCATCTGGTTTATTAATATAGTGCATCCACGGAGTAGAGCCAAACGTACAAATATAAATTTTTCCATCTGGACCGAGCTGAGAAAGATAAAAGTCAGTTTCCGCAATGTCTATAAAATTATCCCAAACCCCTACGATAGTCTCTGATGCCTTAATATCCGCAGCTGAAAGATCATACTGCACCACTTTACCACGTCCGGAATAATATAGAAATCTAGAATTTGGAGAAATTGCACAACCAACAAAGTGAGATGAATCGTGATGTATGTGTACAGGATTGCTCATCAAACCAGAACACCTGTCAAAATCAAATATCACTAAATCTTGTCCCACTTTTTGACTAACAGATTGACATTGTGCAAACTTGCTACCGTCAGGTGAAAATGTAGCTTGACCTATACCCTCTTGTACTTCATATCCAAGTTTTTGCTTATGGTGAAGCCGAATACCAAATGTATCTAAGAGTATCATATAATGTGTATCAAAATTCTGCGAAGTATGAATCCACCAATCTCTACCATTGGCATGCCGAACTGCTACAAGTCTCCCTACGGCAACGGGATCGTTAAAGAGAACAACATTTTTTTTATTGAGAGGTAATAACCCGTTCAACCACCTACTGTCATAGATTGATGAGTAAATGGGCGAATAACTATTCAGATTCTTTTTTCCGTATATTATTCTAAATTGGTATTCAATGCTTGGTTCCGGTAACGCCAAAACACCTTGAGCAGCTCTGTAACCGTATTCAAACCAAGCTTTATCGTATAATAGTGAATCTCCATTTCCAACAAATTTTCCATTTTTGCCCCTTACTTTCATTACATTAGTCGTAAAAAGTATGTTTCCTTTCTTATCTGCAATTGTTATATTAGCTTCCCTATAGGACATATCGATCCATTTCCTATAAATTTTCACAGGTGAATAATTGAAGTCAAAATAAGTCGTGCCAAACGGGCCAGTCATGGCTTCAAGGGAATCCGAAGTAGCGTATCCGGTAATCCAGATATAATCGTATTTCTGGCCGAAAGCACAATTAGAAGTTATTAATAGTACCAAAACTATATATTTCATAGTAAAAAAAGCAGAGCAAGGCTTCTATTAGAAACCTTGCTCCTAATTTTTGTTAATGTTGAATAACTAGTTTAAGAATATTTTTTTGTTGAGTCTCCTGATTTGTGCAAGAAACAAAATATATTCCATCGTGAAGGTTGGCAGTATTAAAATAAACCAATTTGTCAATTGCGGTAAAATTCATTACCATTTTTCCGGCAATATCATATAATTCCACTTCCGTCGGCTCTTGGTTTTTATTAGGTATTCTTAATTGTACCATGTCAGTCGCAGGATTGGGAGTCAGTGCAAATCCGCGTTTTGCATCCGGTTCCTTAATTATATAATTTTGGCTTTCTACATTACAAAGCACTGCGTCAGAATAAAAAGTATTGGGATGTTTGAATTGATTCAAGGCGCGTGCACGGGCTTTATACACCGCTTTTCCTTCTACCATTGCTTTCATTTTGACTTCCATTTAAAACCTGCATAAATTTAACAAACTTATTGGAAAAATCAATCTATCTGTAATAAGTAAATCACCTTTACCTGTAAAATCAGCCTGCTGCAAACCGCACAAAATTCGTCTGAACTGTGATTTATGTGATTAAAATGATTTATGAGATTAACTTATTGTCAATTGTCAATTGTCAATTGTCAATTGTCAATTGCTCGTCGCTATCTTACTGTCACTTCCACAACCTGAAAATTGCTCCCCTTTAGTGGTCGGGGGCTGACAATCAGCAGCTTGCAACACAGCCATCGAGAAAATAAACCAAAATACAGCATTCCTTTTCACATGCGCTCTGCTAGATTGCAAAAGTCACAGCGTCCGCCGTATCAGCCCCCTACCCCTAAAAGGGAGCACCTGGTGCATATATTGTTTTTACTGCAAAAATGATAAACCATTTACCTCCTACCACTTGTCTGAACTATGATTTATGTGATTAAAATGATTTATGAGATTAACTTAATGACAAATTTTCAATTGTTAATTGTTAATTGTCAATTAGTGCTGGTGCGTTAAATTTCTTTTCTAGGTTGTAATGAATTGATTTACATATAGATATAGGAATTATTATTTTTTTCGATTTGATTTGCTAATTTTTAATTTCAGGTCAAATAGTGTTAAAATATTAATCAAGTTACGGCATCTTTTCCAATTATTGACTGATTTTCAAACAATAACAATGTTCGAAAGCAACAATTAAATATTTTTGGTGACTATTCATTTTTTAACGCACCAGTACTAATTGTCAATTGTCAATTGTCAATTGCTCTTCGCCATTTTCAAAAACGCCTTCTTCCTCCCTTTCTCTTCCACAATCTGAACATAATACAACCCATTCGCCCAGCTCGCGGTATCAATAATCAGTGAGCTGGCATGCGATTCCTGACGTTGTATTATTCTTCCTACCGCATCGATTATGACAATCTCACAAGCCTCATTCTGATCATTCTGCCACTTAATTGTCACCTGATCAGAAGTAGGATTGGGAAATAATGTGGCTTGCAGGCTGTTCTCTTTTTCTTTGACTGCTATCGAATGTAACGTATCACAAGGACTCCCTTTCAGCGCACCAAGCGCAAAATTAGGGTGGTTCGGAACTCCCCAAGAATGATACGATGGCAATTCTAATCCTCGCTGCACAAAATTACAGGCAGATCCTTTTTCATCAGGATCGTTGATTACATGAAGGAATTGTATTGCTCCAGCGCAAGTAATATATATCTTGCCATTGGGTGCCAATTGTGCCATATTAAAATGAGATGTCAGGCCGAATTCATTTTTATAGCCATCCCAAGCTGCGATTAGGGTTTTGCTAGCTTCCAAATCGCTGGCATATAGGTCGTATTGATACAAATTAGTGTAAAGAGCGGCGTATAAGAATCTTGAATTTGGTGATATGGCTATTCCTACTCCAAGTGCATCATTGTCAGCCTGCTTAATTGCTCTAAAATTACTTAATTCACCGCTACAACGATCAAAATCGTACACTTCTCCTCTGTCACCGTTTAGATTCGCATAGGTATTTCCATCAGCTGAAAAGACAGCTTGCCCTACTCCGCCCGAGATATTTGTTCCTATTCTTTGAGTAGAATATACATTTGCACCAGTAGGATCTACTAGTATTTTATAAAATTTATTGGTGTATAATTCTTGCGTAATCACCCACCAATCTCTACCGTTTGCATGTTTAGCGCCAGCGATCTGTCCGTAGACTAAGGTATCACTTAAAACTATTTTTTTCTTTGTCGTGACCGCTCCCAATCCATTATCTTTTTCCAAATCGATGACTGACATAAAGATCCTCATTGTTCCAACATCCGGAAAAGGCTTATCAATATTGAAATACTCGGTTTGTGAGTGCAACAGAATATATTTTGATCTCTGACTAGGGAATGGGAGAAGAAGGGCAGATTGGCGCACTTTTTCGTCATGCGCTTTGAAATATAGCTTGTTAAAATTGACGGTATCCCCTCCTTTCATTACCTTATAATTCTTATTAAATAAGGAAATACCTTCAAAGATGATTGTCATATTTTGATTTGTATCACAAATTGACACCCGATTTTGATCTGGATCAATATAATCCATAAGCTTTCTTAATAGTAGAGGATAAGGAGGCTTGTTGAAATTCAATACAACCAAACCATATTTTTCTTCCGGTAGATTTGGTAAAATTCCGCCAGAATAGCCCATTAGCCAAGCATCACCCTCATGTTGAGCTAGTGTCTGTATACTAACAGTCAAAAGTGCTATTATTATGAATATTTTCATTTAAAAATGCAATAAAAGCCCTTACGCAATTTGTGTGTAAGGGCTAATTATATAATAATTAATGGGCAATAATTACCCGATTTGTGGAAATTAACAGTCGATCCTGCCTGAATTCGCAAAAGATGATTCCATTTGGAATTTCATCAGTAGCTAGATCAACTTGAGAACTAAAATTTCTCTTTAAGATTGTTCTTCCACTAATATCAGTAATGATTAATTCCGTGTTCTTATCATTTGGAACTGCTACATGCAGAACGCTTTGCGCTGGATTAGGGTAAATTTTTACCATTTCTTTGCCAATTTTGTCCTTACTAATCATACTTATCAATGGTCTATTTTCTGAATTTTGCAATTCTGTACAAATTGTTTCGTCATCAAAAGTTTCATTTGTAAAAACAGCACATATGAAACGGGCTTTCATAACAGCCGATCCTCCTTCCAGTGAACATTGCCTTGCAATTGACAATAAGATGGATTGATCCGAACTGCTAATTTCATAATCGTTTTTTGCCAAAGATCGAAAATAAATAGAATTTACCGATTTTTCATTCTCTTCGATAATATTTTCTGGAATTATTGCATTATTAAGAAATTCTGCTACTTCAATTGACTGTTGCGTAATACTTTCTATAGAAGTTAGGATGGCACTGTGTTGCCCAAATAGAGTATTTTTTTCCAACATTATCTCCTTCCTAGTGTAATTAAGAATTGTGTCTAGAGGATCTGCCAAAAGTGATGCCTCCACCGTCCTTAAAGAACTGTTTAGAGAGTTTCTAGCGGTTTCCAATTCATCCAAGGCATCAATTTGGATTTGAGATGGATTGTAAAAACTACCAATAAGATTATCAATTTCCGAAAATCGCTGGATATTGCTGTTGAAAATAGAATAATAATAAGCATCAAACCCCGAATCTTGACCTAGCCAATCTGGCGTTTTTTTCACTTCTTCCAATGCCCACTTGCCACCGCTCCATTGCAGATGATCGCCGTAAGTAAGTGAATCAAAATTTTGCGCCGCTAAAGTAATGGCAGAGTTTGACAAACTTGGATTCAATGGTCTGAAGTAACTTGCGCAAATCAGATCAGATCCACAATCACTACCTGGCAATTCATTTGTTGAAGCCTTAAACCAGTTTAGATTATTGTCTTGGATTCCACTAGGGAAATATGCGGATCCACCTGGAGGTGGAATAACCTTAAAAGTTGATTGATCTACTAGAAGTTGACGTTGAAATGCAGATAAATTTGGATCATATGCTCCTTCATGCTTTGCAGGGGCTGAGCCGTAAGTTCCCTGCCATTCATTCCAGTGATCGGGTTGCTCCCCAATAATGGTCCCTCTTGCTACAGACAATCCAAAACCATCGTGGTCATGGATTACGCTATTACGCAAATTGGTACCGAAACAAGAACCTAAAAAACGGAATCCAGTATAGGATTTATTACTTTCATTACAACAAAATATATTATTTTTTGCAGATGAGGTATGGAAACCCAATGTGTAAGTGGGATTTGTAGACTGCACAGAATTGATACTTAATTTATTGTTATTCGAATTAATAAGGCTTATTCCCCGTCCAGCTGAAAACTGATCATCAATATAATTAACTATATTATATTTCACAAAATAGTTTCCATCATTATAGATATTAATAGCATTAAAATCAGTTGATAGTGCAAAATCATTATCCACTATTGATTTGCCAGGATAGACTGAGTTTCCTGCATTTATCCCTTCAATTGAGATTGCATAACCTTCGGGGAAAATATTTCTATCAAAATTTTGATAACCAAAAGCATTTCTCTCAACTGGTGACGAGCCGCTATGGCCAATACTTACTTGCGTATTTGGAGCATTGTAATACCTTATTCCGTAACCTTTTGACTCGAAAACATTAGCGTTTTGTACTGAAAAAACACCTTTCGAGCTAGAGCTGCAAATTCCGGCGATATTGCAAATAATTCTTGAGTCGTTCATCCAAAAATACCTGCTTGCGTACAACTGAACTCCTCTATCTAATTCTCTAAGATCGCAATAATGCATATCGATCGAACTATAATCTCCCCTTATCCCCATGTTGTCTGACTGATTAGGGCTTGGCTGAAACGGATCAATGGAAATTGTAGAAACTAAATTTTCAATAACAGCATAATGAACGGTTGCATCACAAGCGTAAAAACCAATGCCGTTCCGAATCCCTGTAAATGTATTTGGTTCAGCTGCATTTAAGTATTGACCTACCTCTAGTGACATAAGCTGTGCCGCAACCCCAAAATATGTCTTATCACCTAAATTTACTTTGTCATATCTTCTCAGGAGATCTCCATCACATTTGAACGTGCATCCATGAATGGTTGTATAAAGTGGTGTTATGCTAAATGAAGTACCTACTGCAAAAATCCCAATATAATCCTTATTGAATATTGTATTTTTAATATCGCCAAAATCGGAATCTGTCAATTTTATTGCATATTCAGCATCTTCAATTGTACAACCGTCTGTATATATTTGATTGTCTGCTAGAACATTAATACCTCTCCACATCCTATTGCATCCATGCAAATAGCAATCTGTCAGAGTCAGGCCATTAATAAAAGTACTAGGGTTGATATTTTCCACTACAATTTCAGCACCAGGCTGCATGATAAATTCAACATTTTCGAACAAATAAGGTACATCAATAATTAACTTTCCAGTGACCGTTATACACTTTCTTAGACTAAAACTGTTTTGATGAGCTATCCAAAAATCAGTATCTGATAGTTTTAGTCCTGGACTTCCATCTGATACATCATTAAAGTGGAAATAACTACTATCACATGGACATTCGACATCATCAGCACAAGGTGGAATTACAACTGTCTTTGTGATCGATCTTGACCCACATGCATTTGATATGGAATGGGTGACATCATAAGCTAATCCTACTGTTACTGAACTAGTGGCTGAATAACCAGATCCAAGACTAGTTGCGCTTCCAGTTCCTTGTTTAATACTCCAGTTATGAGTTGTCCCTGACCCATTAGCAGTATTATCTGCAAGCATGGATAAGGTAGCACATGGCGTCATCGACTGAGTTGTAAAATCTGCACTTACAGGTGAGCCCGGTAGCATAGTTACAGCAGAAGAAGTATTTGATGATGAGGATAAACATCCATTTTGCGAGACAAGATCAAGGCCAATATTTATTACAGTGCTGGCTGAAATTAAACTACTAGCCTCATAAATAATTTTCTTAGTAATACAATATTGCCCATTAACTGGCAGGGAAATAGTAATTGGAGCAGCATTTGGAAATCCATTACTTGAGGAGTTACTTACTGTCAATCCTGAATTTGCCATTATTTTTGGCGTCAAAGTAACCGTCGCAGCTACATTATTTGAGGAGCAAATTTCATAAGATATTTCAACATTTCCTCCGATACACCTTTTTTCAATTGTTGGCACTACCGTAATTACCGGAGCATTTAGTTCGGTAATTTCCACATCATCTAAAAAAAGGACGCGCGCAGATCCCCCAGAGGTAGGACTCTGAAAAATAGTTACAAAATTAGAAGAATTAGTTGCCTGAAATGTAAACTCTTTGGTTTCCCATGCAGGTGGGTTCATTGTACTTGAAACCAAATCAATTCCGACAATTTGTGGAGTAAAGCTGGGACATCCTACAGTTACTTTACCGATAAGGCCTGCCAGGCTTGCTGGTCTTAAACATGGTTGTGTAGCACTGAGAGCAAAATTTAAATGGTTTGTGCAACCTGAAAATTTAGAAAATTTGATTTTATATTGGGAGTTAACTTTTAATGTAGATCGCAACGGAAGGAAAATTGCTTCAACATTACTAATGTCGCTTCCGATCTGAATAAATTTATTGTCAACATTTCCATTATTCGATCTAACGAAATTTTGCGGTAAAGTGCTAAAGAAGAATCCGTTACCGCAGAACATATCAAAAGTGTTGAAAGGAGCACCATCAATTACATTTAATTGGCTACCCTGAAAAAAATCTACAGAATTACCGCCACCAGTTATATTGATATGTGAAAATGGCTGTATTGTGGCTAAATTGTCAAATGTTCCATGACATACCAAATTACAATTACCTGAACTACCCTGACACACAGGAATTGCCGAAGGTCGGTATATTGTAATTTCAGCACTAGTACAAAATGGCCTAGGACAGCTTGTAGTATTAGTTTTGATGTTATATTCAATTTTTGTTTCCCCGTATGGAATATTATTCAGCACAAATCCGATATTAGTTAAATTTGTTATTGTAACACCGTTTTTAGGGGTAA
>JBMOJB010000107.1:0-12704 GCA_049316985.1 Saprospiraceae bacterium
AATTGAGAAGGAGAATTCTGCGTCTGCCAGTCTTTGGGTACGGGAAATTGAAACTTCAATTCGGGATGGTAAAATATACTGTTTTCAATATAGCCCTCTTTGGGGTCTTCACCATACACGATGCCATCTACCATTTTGAGGTAGGCATCTCTGTTTACTTTCAAGGAAGTTGGATCCAATGTTTTCTGAATTGCTTCACTTTGCTTTTTTACGTTGCCAAAGCGATCATCCGGATTGGGGTGTGTGGATAAAAATGTGGGAATTCTGGCACCTGCTTGATCGGTAATCCGGCCCAATGTTTTGAAAAAATCAGCCATGTAAAGTGAGTTGTAACCAATCTTGGTAGAGTATTGAACGCCCAGCTGGTCGGACTGACTTTCATGGTTGCGTCCAAACTTTAGCATTAGCAATCCAATTCCCTGTTGTGCAGCTTCTGCAAATTGTGCCAGTTGAGGGACGGCTATGATACCCGCCATCAATCCCACTTGCGCCAGAATCTGCTGAGTCTGTTGTTGTGCACCATGACGAGCAGTAACATGGCCGATCTCATGTCCCAACACTCCGGCAAACTCGGCTTCATTGTTGAAGCTGGCCATTATACCTCTGGTGAAATACACATAGCCACCCGGCAATGCAAAAGCATTGACAACAGGAGAATTCAGGATGCGAAAAGTGAACTTAAGATTCGGGCGATGGCTGATTTTTACCATCTCCTGTCCTTTTTCATTGATGAACGCCTGCATTTTGGGATCATCATACAATCCAAATTGCTGGATAATGCCGGGATCAGCTTCTTTTCCAATAGCAATCTCTTGACTTTCTGAGATGAGGTTGAATTGTTTTTTACCTGTTACCGGGTTTTTTGCACAGGAAAACAGAAAAAGAGCGAAAAGTGACAAATAAGCGACTCTTTTTGCAAATAGAACGATTGGAATAAACATACCATTTATTTTAGGATCAATAAAGGGCAAATATACTTGATTTTCATCATTTATTGACCCTAGATTTTTCACAAATTGATGTTCAAGCAATCGTGCTTTACTATTTAATGTCCTCCTTTCCTATTGCCCCATTCCATGCGCATGCCATCTTTTTTAGGATCAGGACGACCCGCTTTGTTCAAAAAGTAAGTCGCTTGTAGCATAAAGTATTGCGTAAGATTGACAGATCGTTGGTCTTCGATATACTGCGCTGTCACATCTCTATTGATGTTCTGGTTTTGCTTGAGAATGTCAAATGCAGATAGTTTGATTTCCAGCGTGTTGTCTTTCAGCATGGACTTGGCAATGGAAGCATTCCACAAAGTGAAATACCTGTTGAATCCACCACTCAAGCCATAATAGCGATTGAAAGTGACTTCCGAGCTCAGTTCAATTCCTCCCGGGAGTTGTACAGTACTTTCCAATCCACTATCCCAATTGTAGAATTTGTTATTTTGCGCACTGTTCAGGTTGTTTTTCGCAACATTATAGCCTACACCACTGCTCACCACAATATCAATATTTTCACTGGGGTCATAACTGAACTTAAAATTTCCGCCCAGTCCGTTCGTAAAGCTGATTGACTTTTCATTATTTACATACGCGATTCTATTACTACCGCGAAGGGATGCATCCACATTCATTCGCACTTTCTTGATCGGCATACCCAAACCAAAAAATGAACTATAATTGTAATTGCCATTTACATTGATGGTCTGTGAAGTCTGCCTGCCTTGCGCTTCAAATACTGTCTTCGTGGAATAAGCATTTTCAGGTATGGAAAAACGGGCAAAAGCATGCAAAAATGTGTTTTTCTCCGCATCAAATTTATTGAAGTTGGTTTGAAAGCTGTGCGTATAGCTCGGCTTCAATTCAATATTTCCCTTCTGTATACGCAGCGGATTTGAATTGTCCGGAATACTGATGAGTTGAGTGATTGTGGGATAATTTACGTTAGTGTTGTAATTCATGCCCCAACGCATTTTCTTGGGCAGATTATATTGAAAACGCACCGAAGGCAAGAAAAACTGAAAATTCTGATTGATACTGTTATTGTTCAATCGCGACAGGTTTTCACGCGGATTCCATTCATAAGCGCCCTCCATCGTCAAAGTATAACGTAGTTTTTCATATTGCAAACGGGCGGTGGCTTTTTGCTGACGATTTGAAGAAGTCAGATCAGAACTTACGGTCGAATCCAAACGCGTATAATCTTTGGTGTCATCACTATACAAATAGGCTTCGCGATCATTTCTGTTGTTGAATTTACCAAAGAGATAGGCTGTTTCGAGTTTCCATTTCTTGTTTAGCGGTTCCGTATAACTGATGGAAACCGGAGCAGAGGAGGATCTGTTTTCGCTTTTCCAATGCTGGTTAAGCGCAGATGAACCATCCTTCAATGTCACATTATTTTTATCAAGTCCATTCCCCTCTGACAAATTAAAATTGGAACTCAATGAAAATGTCCGGCCTTCTTTAGCGAATTTATGTCTATAAATCGCATTTCCTCGAAGTGCGAAGGACTGATTGTCACTCAGGACATCTCTTTGTTGTTCGTTTACAATATTACCTGCCGATTCAGATACCGTATGTTGACTCGATTTGGTCGACTTGCCTTGCACAGTCAGTGAAGGAGTCACCTTTATCGAGTTGTTTGCATCGAATTTGTATTCGTAATCCAGATTAACCCGGTGTGTGTTGCGCGTATCATTGGAGAGCACATTTTCATTTTGAATCAAATCGGTCTGAAAGTACTTTCGCGAACTATTGGTTTTTTGATACTGCTTGGTTTGATTGAAAAAATAGCTTCCGGTCAATTTTGACTTAGCATTAAATTCCAAACTGAAATTTGTACCTGCCGAGTAGACGGTGTTGATACCGCTCTGCTGACCTCCCAATAATGAACTACTGATATCGTCGCTGCCAGTATTGATATTGATGTTACCGCCGCCCCTGCGCAGATCACTGTAAAGGTCTTGAACTGTAAAAGGAGAAGCATTGATATTGTTGGCAGTTCCCAATAGCGCAACTTGCTTACCGGGTTTAAACCTAAAGTAATTGGCCGCAGAGCTGAATCGATCATCTGTGCCATAACCGGCGTTAATCTTACCAAAATTACCTTGTTTCCTATTGGCTTTGAGCTTAAAATCAATGGTTTTGCCTAGATTTCCATCGTTTATCCCGTTGAACATTGACTGTTCGGATTTCTGGTCATATACCTGAACCCTGTCGATCGCGTCGGCCGGCAAGTTCTTGGTTGCCATTTTGGGATCATCTCCGAAAAACGGTTTTCCATCTACCAGAATCTTATTTACTCCTTCGCCCTGCGCCTTAACGCTTCCATCCTTATCTACTTCCACACCCGGCAATTTCTTCAGCAGCTCCTCCGCACTGGCATTGGGTCTTGTTTGAAATGCCTTCGAGTTGTACTCTACCGTATCACCTTTCATCGCTACTGCCACCACTTCAGCTTTGACTGTCAGGTCTTTTAGCACCGTTGATTTCTTAGCCATTTTAACCACGCCCAGATCCAGCTGCTTTCCGGAATCCTCGGTACTTACACTAATTTTTCTGCTTATCGTCTCATAGCTCAGATAGCTGATCTTCAGATAGTACTCACCCGGCTTCAGGTTGTACATTTCAAGCAAACCTTTGTCATCAGTATAATTGACTTGTACCAATTGGCTGTCTTTGACCTGAATCATCGATCCGGCCGCAAAGTTGAGTGCCTCCGCATTGATGCTGTCCCTGACAAACATTTTTAGCCCCGTTTTTTGAGCAGATGCAGAAGAAGCCAAAACAATCAATAGAAAAAGATTAAGCAGTGTTTTCATTAAAAATTTGGAGGTTTGCAAGTTTGTTAGTTTGAAGGTTTGAAGGTTTGTTAGTTTGTTGTTTAGTTGTTTAGGTGTGTAGTTGCTTAGAAAATCAAATACGCAATCTGCATAAACAGGCCAAATTCGTAATTCACCACCTACCGAAGGCCGGCAAGTTCGTGATTACAATTCGTAATTCGTAATTCGTAATTCGTAATTCGTAATTACCAATTCTTAATTGTTAATTGTTAATTGTCAATTGTTAATTGTCAATTGTTTCTAAATGGTCTGAATTTCTCCATCGCCTCTTTTCTTTTGGCATCGTATTCTTCTTTTGTCACTTTTTTAGCACCGCCGGGCATGATCAGTTCTTCGGGTTTTACAGGTGTATTTTCGTATTTGGTTGCTTTATAGGATACATCATCGGCTTCAAGCTCCAGTACAAAACCTTCCTTTGGAGTGTATTTTTCTACCGGAGAAAATGTATAAGGAATATCTAAGGTATACCAAAGTGTCACTTTCCCATCTTTGTCCTTTATGGTCGCTTTTTTGCACTTAAATCCTGCGATATCTTTGGTCTTTTCTGAATATTCGATGTTTTCAGGCGTAATAAATGATATTTCTTGAAAAACAGCTTCTTCTGTTCCTTTTTCCTCATCTCGAAGGGTCAATAGCTGAATTTTAGAACCTTTGTTCATATTGAAAAATGTCCGCGACTCGAAAGGGGCTTTCATCTTAATCTCTTCTTTGTTTTCCTTCTTGGCGCCACCATGGCTTTCTATATTCATTCTCATCATGCCTGATCCACGTCCACCCTTGAACTTGGCGAAACCGCCGCCAAAAACCAGTGTTCTTTCGTCATCAATGGTGGTAGGCATCGCCGGTGCTGGTTCGTCTCCTCCTCCACCACCAGTGATGGTAACTATTTTCATACGCGATGGATCGATTTTTTCAGAATGAGCATATACGATGCTTCCGCTTGTGGTTTGTGCGATTGCGCAAAAAACCGTACTTACAGAAAATAATAGAAAAGCAATTTTTTTCATTTCAAAGTAGTGTAATTGATTAAATAATGATTTTAAATAAGGAGCACAACTGAACACGTTTTTTCAATTGACAATGCAAAGATGCAACTTACTTATGTTATCCAAAGCCAATTAATGTTATTTAGTGTTAAACCGATAGCACAAGTCGATTTTCTACTCTACTTTTGTAAAAAATAGATTTATGCAAGCCGGCATTCGCAGAATATTCATCATTATGCTCATTTGTATCGTAGGTACCAATGGTTTTCAGGCATATTGGTTGTATCAGGCCTACCAGAAGAATATCTCGGAATTCCGTCGCGAAGTACAATCCACCTTGATGGATGCCGCACAAAAGATATCTTTGCAGCAATTCTACCCTGCGGTAGATTCCAGTTTGCAAATCAAAAAAGGCAATACCATTGAAATAGAAGAGAACCACGGACCCATGGGAAATGCGTCAAACAAGATCATTATGATCAAGGTGGATTCATCGGAAAAGAAAGGAGCCAAAACAGTGCATTCAAGTATCCATATCAGTAGTTACCAGTCTGCAGACTATCAGAACAAAGTTGATTCCATCGCTCGTACGGTGGTAAGTTTGGCTATGTTCAACCGAGATAGTACTAAAATCGACCTTAAGGCCATTTCTGAGATGTACCGCAATATGCTGCTTCAGAAAAACATCAACGAACCATTTACCCTCGATACACTTCGAATTGCCAATCCATGGGGAAAAAGACATGCAGAAGACAATACTGCCAGAATTACTACCCGACCCGTGCCGCTGAATATCATGAGTAGTTTGCATGTACGAGCTTCATTCGATTATCCCCGATCTTTGATTTTTTATCGAATGTCCGGATTATTAATCGCTTCACTATTGCTGCTTGGTTTAACTACCTGGTGCTTCATCTACATGTTGCAAACCATAATCAGACAGAAAAAACTGGCGGAAATCAAAAACGACTTCATCAACAACATGACGCACGAACTCCGTACCCCCGTGGCAACAGTTAGTGCGGCTATTGAAGCCATGCAGAAATTCGATATCCTCGACGACCGCCAAAAGACCCATGAATACCTCGCGATGTCCGCTTCACAATTGGGACACCTTTCCGACCTTATTGATGAAGTGCTGACAACAGCAGTTGAGGACCGAAAACCTTTTGAAATTCACAAAGAAAAACTGAATCTGAATGAATTGATTGCACAGCTAATCGCACAGCAACAGATGAAATCACGCAAACCACTTGAATTTAAAATAAATGGCCTTGAATCAGAAGTATATATCGAAGCTGATCCTATACACTTTCCCAACGCTTTGAATAATCTGCTCGACAATGCCATCAAATATTCGGGTCCTACACCAGAAATCAGCATCACATATAGTTATAATAAAAAACACCAGATTGAAATCAGCGACAAAGGGAAAGGCATTCCGGCTCAATACATCAATCAAGTGTTCGACAATTTCTTCCGCGTCCCCGATGGCGACGTTCACAATGTAAAGGGTTTTGGTCTCGGGCTTTCCTACGTTAAAAAAGTCATCGAACAGCACGGCGCACAAATCAGTGTGAAAAGCGAATTGGGGAAAGGAAGCAGTTTTGTAATAATTAACAATTAACAATTAACAATTGACAATTAACAAGACCTGTCTAGCGGCAGGCGTAATAATTTGGCAATAAGTATTATTTTTTTAAAATTACAAATTAGAAGTATACGCTGAACTGCTTAAAAATAATAATATTGATCATTGATTATTGATATTTGAACATTGAAAAAAAAGCTCTTAGTTGTTGAAGATGAACAGATGCTGGCGCATATCGTTAAAGATAGCCTGCAATCGAAAGGGTTCGAGGTGGTTGCTGCCGGCGACGGGCAAGAGGCATGGCTTCTGCTTGCACAGCATCAATTTGATTGTATTGTGCTGGATGTCATGTTGCCGGAAATGGATGGGTTTACTTTGATACAGAAAATTAGAGCAAATGACAAGATTACTCCGGTGATATTTTTGACTGCGCGCTCGCAAACGCAGGATGTGGTAAAGGGATTTGAACTGGGAGGGAATGATTACTTGCGAAAACCATTCAGCATAGAAGAATTGATTGCCAGAATCAATGCACTTATTTCAAGAAACGTTGTGCCTGTTGACAATGAAACTTGTAAGATTGGCAAGTTTATATTTCAATATCAAAAGCAATTGTTGCTGTATGATGATCAAGTGCAAACCATGTCGCATCGCGAAGCAGAAATCCTTTACAGACTTTATGGAAGTAAAAACCAGGTACTTGAAAGAAAGCAGGTGCTCCTGGACTTGTGGGGTGATGATACTTTTTTCAATGCCAGAAGCATGGATGTATTCATCAGCAAGTTGCGCAAATACCTCTCACAAGACCCTCAGATACAGATTGTCAATGTAAGAGGCATTGGCTACAAACTTATTAGTTGACGCTTAGCTTTCCGTTGGCGACAACTCGGCTTTTATCTTTAATACTAAAGTAATAAAGACCTTTTTCCATATCTCCTACTTCAATATCAAACTGATTGTTTTGGCTGGTATAGGTTTTTATCACTCTTGAAAGCTGATCGTATACTTCCAGTTGATAAATATTCAGCGCTGCATTTTCAAGGACAATATGTGCCATGTTTGAAGCCGGATTCGGATATACCGACAACTTCAGTTTTTCATCGAAGGTTTCTACAGCGCTGACTAAAATAAAATTTTTGCCGATGGTATGAAAAACAGTTTTGCCGACAAATGGTGCATCTTCAGTTTCCTTATAAAATACCGGTCTGTGCGCCAGTACAGTGCCTTGCGCTAAATCCAGCTCCTGAGAAATGGCATATTTCACGTATACTGAATCTCCCGCGTTGATATTAGTCAAAGCGATTACCAAAACCCGGTTTTCGCTGATACTCCAATCAAGTGGAAAAGAACTATTTCCAAGTCTCAAGGTTGTTACATCCAAACCAAGGGGAATAGTATCGACAATAAACAAACGTTGGACAGGATCTACAGAATTGTTTTTATACCGGATCAGGAATTCAAGATCCTGATTGGCATTGATATAATGGGCTGCTCCATACCCTTTAGGAAATCCAAGCATATCGTTGTAATCAGGAGCCAACTCCGTTTCCCGAATATCTACATCGACGCTCGCGTCATCATCATCCTGAGGATACATGTTGGCATAACCAACGCTGATGCCACCGGTATTTCCCTTACGGCAACCTTCTATCGTTACGCTTGGCGCTGACCTTCTGGGATAAAATGGCGCCTGTGGCAGCTCAAAACGCCAGGTTTTGCCATTTGCCGGCACGGTAGCTACGACCAGACTATCCAATATACTGGGAAAAGGTTGAATCGGATTCACCTTTATATTTCTGCCCAAAAAATCATCTTCTATAATAATTCCGGCTTTGGTCTCACTAATAGCAAGACCACTATTTTTCACACTAAAGTAGACCGAATCATTTTTGCAGACACCGTACACGCTAATTTCCGATTGATTCCAACTGCCTGAAATAGTTTCACAAATCGGATTGGGTAGCACGTCTGCTTTATTGATTACCGAACGCTGTTCAATAAGTTCCAGCGAATTCTGAACCTGTATATCAATATAAGCAGCACTTAGCGGATTCACATCACCCAGTTGGAAAACTACAATATTATTTTGTACGGAAAATGGTTTGCTGGCGCTCACGATATTCTGCAAATTATCCAGAACCACTCTGGCTTTGGCATTTGTAGCCACTGTGGTTCCAACATTCTTGTAATTCAAGCGATAAGCAGAAACTTTGCCCCTTTCGACACCGATAGCACTCAAATCAGTCTCAATTCTGCTACAAGATGAGATATCTTTTATCGGTATATTAAAATCTAATTGCTGATTGGGTTGATCAATAGTTATTTTACCCAGACTGCAACTCTGCCACAGGTTGGTATTCAGCTTTAGCTCAACATCATATGTTCCGAAGTTCACATTTTGAATAGAAGTTCCTTGGGTGCCGGGTTTGATGGTGTAAACGACGTTCTGACCTTGTTTGAGTAAAATGAAATTTTCTACAAAAGGTAAACTCTTTTCAGCATTATCTAGCGTACAATTGCCATTTTTATCCCAATAACTAAAAAACTGCACTGTTCCTTTAGCATTATCAAGCTCGTTCGAATTGTAGGTAACCGTAAAATCGCAACGGCTCGTATCAATTCCGTCAATTTGTAAAAAATAATTTCTGCCACCAATTAAATTAATCGGCATGCTCTTCTCTTCCGCTTCAGGAATAGCGATACAAGATCCAATCAAAGGACTTAGATCAGCACATGATGGAGAACGCTGCTTAAATACGGTAGCAGTGATAGCCTTCTCACCGGAACTTTGGCAATTCTGGGCCTTAATGGTCAGCGACAGTGAATTACCCTTCGGTATAAATTTATACCAAAGTGGGTTCTCTTCGATGCCCGTACAAGTCGGATAATTAACTGACTTAACAATAAGACCCGGTGTTCTACCGGATATATTTCCTCCTGCAGATAGCCATTCAGCTTTACAAGGGCTGATATTCACTTGTGCTTTACTTGCATAAGTCATTATCAACACAAAAAATAATAAGTAAATCGGACGATGTATCAGTCTGTTCATAACAGGGTACCTTTAGATGTTACAAAAGTGAGCTATTTTACACGCATAAACAAATACATTTTTATCAATTTCTAAATTAGTTTGCATCCAACTTTCGTTAAAAATACAATCTAATTTATTGATTGTCAAATATAAAATGACATACAAAAATAGAGTTTTCTAAATTAAAATATTATTTATACATTTGACATTTAGCAAAAATAAAACTTACTTTGTCCTTACGAAGCCAAACTTCTTCTTTTTATAGATATTTATTGAATAAAACAGGATGAAAAGAACCCAACTCTGGAAATTAATATGTGCGCTTGACAAAAAAGACCTTCGCGAATTGAGGAAGTTTGTATGCTCTCCATTTTTCAATCAAAGAGAGGATGTTATTGCGCTATTCGACACACTAATGAAATACTTGAAAGATCACAATGCAGAGGCGTCGAAAGAGACAGCTTTCGCAATCGTTTACCCCGGAGAAAAATACGATGCCGGAAAACTACACCTGATTTCCAGCATTTTGAATGGGCTTTGCGAAGAATATCTCATCTGGAAAGAACGAAGTTCAGATGTCGTCAACGACCAGCTTATCCTCTCGCAAGCTTATCGCAAACTTAAACTTGAAAAGCCATTTCTAAGTACGATCAAAGAAGCTCAATTATTGCATGAAAAACAACCCCTGCGAAACGCTGAATACCATGCAAAAAAATATGAAATACTACTGGAGGAATTCGAATACCTCATCCAAAATAAAAGACTCGAGGAATTTAATTTGCAAGAAATATTAAATCACCTGGATAAATCGTTTGTCTCGCGTTTGTTGCGGCTTGAATGTGCCATTCTGTCTCATCAGGCAGTAGCCAAAAAAACCTATGAATCAGGAGTTTTTGACATCAATCATATTTCTGAAAAACTTCAGGCTCCTGCCGTAACAATCTACAATTACGGCTATCATGCTCTGAGAGATAATGACGAGGCTGCTTTCGAGGCATTTATGGGCCACCTGAAAGACGAAGTGTTGTTCTTTCCCTTATCCGAACAAAAGGATATTTTTCTCATGGCAATTAATTTCTGTATCCGGAAATTCAATGCCGGAAATGAAAAATATGCTTCGATATTGTTTGAAGTGTATAAAGAAGGCCTGGAGAAAAAAGTATTGATCGAAAACAACAACATATCGCAATTCACATTTTCAAATATTGTTCGTACCGCCGCGTATATCAAAGAATGGGACTGGGCAGAAGATTTCGTACACCAATTTGCAGGCTTGCTGGAAAAACAATATCAGGAAAGTTTATTCAATTTCAGCTTGGGACGAATCAATTATGAACGAAAAAACTACGATAATGCCCTGACATACCTTTCGAAGGCGGAAGAGAAAAATGACGTATTGATTTCATTGAATTCAAAAGCGCTACGCACAAAAGTGTATTTCGAACTGACTGAAATCAATTTGCTGATCTCTCATCTAAGTGCATTTAAAATTTATCTGAACAGACACAAAGAAATTGGTTACCACAAAAACCTCTATGATAATTTCATAAAATTCACCAATAGACTCGTCAACATCAATATTAATAAATCCACTTACCTTGAAAAGTTAAAGCAGGAAATTGAAGGGGAAAAAGAACTGATGGAAAGAAAATGGCTACTGGAACAGATTGAACATCTGAAATAAAATACGCTAGGTTACTGTGTGAAGGAAATTAGATTATCCAACCAGTTACGTGCCATTTTGACCTGATGATTTTCCTGGGCGCTAAGTCTTCCCCACAAAAAAATACTACAGCGCTCGGTTAAACTTGAAATTTAACCAAGTACGTTGGAGAATCTGTGGTTTTGTAGTAAGATAGGGCGCTAGCGGTTATTTGCTTATTTTTCAAACTGCTCGGTTTTGTGAGTGTAATGCCTTTTATTGTCAAAACCAACGTAATTTATACCCTCACAGTACTTAATATTTCCATCTAAAACATTTGTTCCCCAAAAACTAATAAATTCAAGATTATTCAACTCCGTTACGAAGGCAAGACTCTTGATTTCGCCTGATTCAGACAGTATAATTTTTCTAAGAGATTTCAATGTGGCTAAAGTTTCATAATCATTTATTTTCTTGCACTTCTCTATTTGTATTTCTTCAATGCTGTTTGATAAAACATGCAATGGTGCTATAGCCTCCAATTTTGAAGCACTAACAACCTTGAGTTTTTTCACGTTTCTAAAACACTCAATACCACGTAGAGTGAGAATATCTGTTTTTAACAAATTTAGATATTCTAAACTATTAAGATACGGTAGAGCAGATAAATCTTTAGTTTTAGAAGTGTAATCACAAATCGTTATCTGTTTTAGACTCGTGGCATTTTCTAACCCTTTTAGCCGCTCAGTAACTGAACAATTTAGCGTTAAAAGATATGGAAAGTTATTTAAATCAATAATATCCATCTTATTATCAAGAGCCCCCAAGAAAGTTAGCTTATGAAATTCGCCCAAACCATCGTAACTTATTTTCTCACTGGCAATTACCAATTCTTCAACGAAATTACAAAGAGGCAATATTGACTTTAAGTTATTCTCCGTAAAACCTTGAAAAGGACTTAGCATAACTCGTTTTATGTTATTAGACCTAATAAAATTTAAGGACAACATGCACTTATCACTGTCAAAAAGAAAACTATCTACTCCATCAATGCTTGGCATCAATTTAAGCCCATTATCTAATATTTTAATCATATTTAAATTCCTATGTAGTTTTTAGCGAGTGACTCCGCTAGCGCCAAATCTTCCTCCAACCACCCAAAAAAACCACCGCGCTAGGTTAAATTTGCAATTTAACTTTTCCGGCAGCGCGTTTCAAACGCAGCGTAGCAGTACAAAACTACTAATAATTTAGAACCCAGAACGAATGAAAAACCTCATAAGCAATCCAACCGGCATGAAATTCTATCAAAAAAAGCCAAGATGCTATTGACAGTAAAATAATTCTTGTCACGACATGTGACATTTTCAGACGAAAATGTCAAAATATACCACGATATTGTTATTTCACGTCTTCCGAAGGATGACTTGAAAAAACAGTGGAAGATGCGGCACCAGTGGGCAATTTCAAACAGTAATTCAGGCAGTCTTCAATTTTATATGCCAGTAAAGTTTTTGCTTTGAAGAGTTAAGAACAGAAAAAGCCCTGAATGGGCGTAATATATCAGCGATGGGTGCAGCCCATCGTATCGACAACCCACTATTTGCAAGCCCTGC